>DATGVV010000146.1:0-5516 GCA_035299885.1 Chloroflexota bacterium
GAGAAGACCATGGGCATCCGCGCCTCCAGCACCGTGCAGCTGACCCTTGACGGCGCTCGCGTGCCCAAGGCCAACCTGCTTGGCCGCGAGGGCCAGGGCTTCGAGATCGCCATGAAGACGCTGGACGGCGGCCGCTTCGGCATCGCCGCGCAGGCCGTGGGCGTGGCTCAAGCCTGCCTGGACGAGGCCCTACGCTACGCCCAGGAGCGGCAGGCGTTCGACCAGCCCATCGGCAATTTTCAGGCGGTGCGGTTCATGCTGGCCGACATGGCCACACACATCCAGGCCGCGCGCTGGCTGACGCTGCACGCCGCCTTCTGCCGCGACAGCGACCAGCCCTTCACCAAATGGGGCTCCATGGCCAAGCTGTTCGCCTCACGCACCGCCGTCGAATGCGCCGATCTGAACCTCCAGATCCACGGCGGCGTGGGCTACACCCGCGACTTCCCGGCCGAGCGCCACTACCGAGACGCCAAGATCCTGGAGATTTACGAGGGCACCAGCCAAATCCAGCGAGTGGTCATCGCCGAGCACTTGCTGGGCGGGCCGGGGCGTGGCTAGCTGGCGGTTTTTCCCGTATACTTGCGATGGCACGCAGCTTGCGACGCCGCTGTTTCACTCATGAGCAAGATCCTGATCGTTGACGACGACCCTGAGATCGTCCGCCTCATCTCGGAGCTGCTGAAGGACGAGGGCTACGAGATCGAAGCTGTGACGCAGAGCCTGCGCGTCTACGACCGGGCGAAGGAAAGCAAGCCCGACCTAATCCTGCTCGACATCATGATGCCCTACCTGGATGGCTGGGACGAGCTCAAGCTGTTCAACCTCGACGAAGAGCTGCGCAACATCCCGGTGATCATCATCACCGCCGACCGCAACGCCTTCAAGGGCGTGGACAACGCCGCCCAATACGGCGTGGTGGACCACCTCTTCAAGCCCTTCGAGCTCAACGAGCTGCTGGCCAAGATCCAGCAGGCCCTGGTGGCCCGAGCTCAGGCACAGCCCAAGAGCTGATTTAGCCCGTTCGCACTTCCAGGAAGTTCTTTTTCCCCAGCATCCGGCCGCGCACGTCGCGCACGCGCAAGCCGTCGATGTGCGCCTCCGTAGTGATGTGCCGCTGGGCCAGCAGACCCACCGGCTGAGATGAGAAGGCGATAGCCAGGCTGGTGGCGATGCCCAGCGCGATCTTCTGGCGCGGCGAGCGCATGAATTCGCTCAGCCACAGGCTGAGAGTGCCCAGCAGGACTCCGACGGCGATCGTGGTGCCGCAGCGCGGAGCGATAGCCAGCTCCGTCTCGCCTCCGCGCAAGCGGCGCAGCGCCTCATCGGCGGCGGAGCGTACCTCAGCGGGCTCAGCGGTGCCGTAGAGCCGGAATCCACGCGAGGTGGAGCGGGCGATGATTCGGGCGGACGGGTCACGCTGCTGGAGGATGGCGATGGTGGCGTGCTCGAGAGCGTGGTTCTGGCGGAGCCGCTTCCCGAGCCGCCAGTTCATCAGCTGGCTTTGGCCCGCGGCGCGTGCCGTGCGCCGCGAGAATAGAAGATCTCGATCAACTTCTCAGCCATCCGCTCTGGATCGTGTTTCAAGGCGTCCTTGCGACTAACAACGTCCGCCGACACCAGATGTAACGAGGCATCAATGTCGAGCTGCTTACGGCGGGGCGGACTGGTAACCGCGAACTTGCTCGGCAGCTCCTCATTGGGCTCGCTGTTGGCCAGCACGTAGTGGAACAGCCCGCGGCAGCCGTGTCGGTACAGCGCCCGGATGTGGTCGTCGACCTCAAAGCCATCGGTCTCGCCGCGCTGTGTGGCCACGTTGCACACGTAGATCTTGACGGCGTTCGAAGCGCGAATGGCCTGCTGAATGCCATCGATGAGCAGGTTCGGCAGGATGCTGGTGTACAGGCTGCCGGGGCCAATGACGATGAGGTCGGCATCGAGGATGGCCGCCACCGCCTCCGGATAGGCCATGATGTGCTCCGGCTGCAGGTAGACCCGGTCGATCTCGCGGCCGCTGTCCGGGATGTTGGACTCGCCATGGACCATGACCTCGTCGGTCATGACGGCTGAGAGGGTCACATCCTCAAGGGTGGCGGGCAGGATCTGGCCGCGGACCGCGAGCACGCGGCTGGATTCGCGCAGCGCCCGCTCGAAATTGCCGGTGATCTTCGACAGCGCCACGATGAACAAGTTGCCGAAGCTGTGGCCTTCGAGATCGGAGCCAGCCCCGAAGCGATACTGGAACAGATCCTGCACCAGCGGCTCGGCATCGGCCAGCGCGACGATGCAGTTGCGGATATCGCCCGGCGCCGGTATGTGGAAGGCCTTGCGCAACCGGCCAGAGCTGCCGCCATCGTCGGCCACCGTGACGATGGCAGTGAGGTTGGACGTTTGCTCCTTGAGCCCGTGCAGCAGCGTGGATAACCCATGGCCGCCGCCGATGGCCACCACCTTGGGGCCGCGCTGCAGCTGCTTCCGCTGGAGCACGATATCGATGATGCTGCCGCCCTTGGCGAACGGCGCCAGCAGCGTGCGATTGAACAGCAGCAGCCCGCCGAGGACCACCACACCGCTGACCGAGATCAGAACGACGCCGCGCAACCATTGCGGCCCGATGAACTCCAGGAACAGCAGGTAGACCACCATGCCGGAGGTGCCGGGCCCGAAGTCGACCTCGCGGTAGAGCTGGACCAAAAGCAGCGCCACGCCCAGGCCACACATCAGCACGCCCAGGAACAGCAGCCCCAGCCAGCGCTTGACCTGGAGCCCGGGGCGCAGCCACTGGATCATGGCCCTAGCCTAGCAGTCACAGGGGCGCTAGACGTCACCGGGCAACGGTAGGACGCAATGGTAAGTTGCGGCGAAGTTTGTCCGAAGGAGATGCATATGGAAACCAGTACTAAACAGCTCGAGGCCAACCGCAGAAACGCCTTGCTGTCGACGGGTCCCCGTACACCGGCCGGGAAAGCGAGCTCATCCGGTAATTCATTGCGCCACGGACTCCTTTCGGCCAGGGTCTTGATTGAGGGCGAAGACCTTGATGAGTTCGAAGCTTTCGGCGCTGAGATCCGCGACAAGCTGCAGCCTGAAGGCCCATTGGAGCAGGAACTTGTGGAACGCATAATCGTGTCGGCTTGGCGGCTCTGGCGGATTGCCGCGATCGAAGCTGGCATTCTTGGCTGGCAAGGCCACAGAAGGGCCGCGCAGCTTGCTCGGAAAGAGGCAGTCGATATCGAATACCTAAGCCGCGCGGACGCGCCACTCTCCGAGAGGAGTTGCCGGATGAAAGACCGGCCCTATCACCAGGCATGCGAGCGAGAGATGGAAGCTGCCAACAACCTTCGATCTGGCGTGGTCGCTTTGGGGCGCAGTTTCGCGGATGAGATAGCAAGCATGTCTGTTCTGGCACGGTACGAAACGACCATCGACCGGGCACTGTATCGTGCCCTGCACGAGCTCCAGAGGCTGCAGGCAGCCAGAACGGGCGAGCGGGTACCCATGCCAGTGGCTGTGGACATCAACATCAGCGACTAAGCAAATGGGTTCGTTTCGCAGAACCTGGACTAGACGCCTGATTTCGTTGCCAGCAAGGCAGCGATGCCATCTTCCAGACGCATTGTCGGCTCCCAACCAAGCAATTCCCGAGCCCGTTGAATGCCGGCGCGCTTGAAGCGCTCGTCGTTGCCGCGGGGCGGCGTGTGCACGGTAGGACCTCCGATGAACGCGGCCACCTGGTTGATCGAAAACTCCCGGCCGCTGCCGACGTTCACCGGCTCGCCACGACCTACGTTGGGCGACTCGGCGGCCAGCAGGTTGGCCCGGACGATGTCGGTCACGTGGGTGAAGTCGCGCGTCTGCTGACCGTCGCCATGAATCGTCAACGGCTCGCCGCGCTCGCGCTGGTCCATGAAGATGCCGATGACCAGCCGGTAGGCGCCCTCCATGACCTGCCGCGGCCCGTAGACATTGAAGTAGCGCAGGCAGACGGACTCGAGACTGTAGACCGGGAAGAAATTCCGGCAGTAGATCTCGCCCATGTATTTCTGGCAGGCGTAGGGATTGAGCGGGTTGGGAGGCATCTCTTCCGTGAGCGGCAGCACCGGCTGGTCCCCATAGACCGAAGATGACGAGGAATACACCACCCTGCGGACGCCCGCGTCGACGGCCGACTTGAGAAGGTTCAGCGTGCCGGTGACGTTGGCGGCGTGGGTCTCCAGCGGCTGCTGGATGGACCGCGGCACGCGCGCCAGCGCGGCGGTATGGAACACCACCTCGACGCCGTGTAGGATCTGCGCCAGGCCGGTATCGGTAGCCAGGTCCGCCTCATGCAGCTCCGCCTGGGGATTCAGGTACTCGCGTTTTCCGGTGGAGAAATCGTCGATGACCAGCACCTCATCGCCGCGCTCTATGAGCGCATCGACCACCTGGCTGCCGATGAAGCCGGCGCCGCCGCTTACGCAGGCTCGCATTGCGGCGTTTCCTGCCTGCGAAATTCGTCTACCAGGATCCTGATGGCCTCCTCCAGCCGATCGGTCGGCACCCAGCCAATCGTCTGCTGAAGGCGCGCGCAATCCGGCACGCGCCGGCGCATGTCCTCGTAGGAGTCGCCATAGGCGTCGATGTAGGGCACGTGGGCAATCGGCGAGCGGCTGCCGGTGAGCTCCAGGATGCGCTTAGCCAAATGGTTGATGGAAATCTCTGATGGCTGACCGATGTTGAAGATGCGGCCATAAGCTCCGGGCGTATCCGCCAGGGCGACGAGGGCTCGGACGGCATCTTCCACATACGTGAAGCAGCGCGTCTGCTCACCATCGCCAAAGACGGTCAAAGGCTCGCCCGCCAACGCCTGCCGCACGAGCGTCGGCACGACCATGCCATACCGGCCAGTCTGCCGAGGCCCAACGGTATTGAAGAACCGGACAACCAGCGCCTGTACTCGTTCCTCGCGGTGATAGGCCAAAGCCAGCGCTTCGTCGGCCATCTTGGCGACGGCATACCACCAGCGGGCCACCTCACCAGCGCCAAGGAGCCGGTCGGAGTCTTCGGACAGCGGGCCGGCGTCGTTCTTGCCGTAGACCTCGGACGTGGAGGCCACGATGATGCGGCTGGCCCACTCCGCGGCCACGGCCAGCACGTTCTCCGTCCCCCGCAGGTTGGTTTCCAGAGAGTGGAGAGGCTTGTCCAGGATCGTGCGGACGCCCACGCCGGCGGCGAGGTGGTAGATCAGGTCGGCTTTGGGTAAATTGCCCACCTTGTTCGCATCGCGGACGTCACCCTCTATCAGGTGGAGAGCGCCTCGGCGGTCGAGGTGCTCCAGGTTGCTATGCGAGCCGGTGGAGAGATCATCCATGACCGTGACCGTGTGACGCGCGCGCATGAGGACATCACAGAGATGTGAGCCGATGAAGCCGGCGCCGCCCGTTACCAGGACGTTCATGCTTAAGCGCCTCCGCCAGCAAGCGTTTGCGTGCCCACGATCACCGTCGTCCGGCCATCCTCCGTCGGAATGGGCTTGA
>DATGVV010000147.1:0-1654 GCA_035299885.1 Chloroflexota bacterium
GCGTGGTCGAGCGCCAGCCGGAGGCGGCCTGGCTGGTCGGCACGGAGACGTTCCGGGTGGCCAGCGACGGCGTGGTCATCGACCGCGGCCCGCGTGATGGCCTCAAGGTGGTCATCGGCCAGGTGGCGGGGGAGGCGGTCAAGCCGGGCGACCACATCGACGTCGAGATCATCAAGGCGGCCGAGCTGCTGCAGGAGCGGCTGCCGGCCGATTTTGGCATCCCACCCAAGCGCATCGAGTACTCGCCAGTGGACGGCTTGGCCGTGATCGGCGACCAGGACTTCATAGCCATGTTCGGCCCGCCCCGCGACCTGAATCTGAAGATGGCCGAGCTGCAGCGCATCGTGCAACTCGCTAAGGACAAAAGGGCCCCCCTTGGCTTTGTCGATCTCCGCTATAAAACGCCCTACTTCCGGACACGCTGAATGGCCCACGATTGTGCCCCAGCGATACCGCCATATAATCCGCCGGACGGTGCCAGTGCCTAAACCGATCGCAGGAGTCGACGTAGGGACGACCAAAGTCTGCACCGTCATCGGGGAAATGGGGCATGGCGGCTACCTGCGTATCCTGGGGGTTGGCGTCGCGCCTTCTCAAGGGCTCAGGCGTGGCGTGGTCGTCAACATCGACCAGGCTGTGGAATCCATCGGCAGCTCCATCGATAAATGCCAGAAGATTTCCGGCTTCAAGATTGAACAGGCCAACATCAGCATCGCCAATTCGAACATCAGCTCACAGAACAGCAAGGGAGTGGTCGCCGTCTCGAACAACGGCCACGACATCGGGCATGACGACATCAACCGTGTGCTGGAAGCGGCCCGCACCGTGGCCGTGGGGGCCACGAGCGACGTCCTGCACGTCATCCCACGCGGCTTCGTAGTTGATGGCCAGGAAGGCGTCAAGAACCCTATCGGCATGACCGGCTCGCGGCTGGAGGTCGAGACACACGTCGTATGCGGCGGAGGCGGCACCATCCAGAACCTGGTCAAGTGCGTGGAGCGCGCAGGTGTTCGGCCGCTGGACCTGGTGCTCGAGCCGCTGGCTTCAGCCGAGGCGGTGCTGACGGATGCGGAGCGTGAGGCCGGCGTGATGCTGCTGGACATCGGAGGCGGCACGACCGACATCGCCATCTTCCTAGATGGCAGCGCCTGGCACACGGCGGTGCTGCCGGTGGGCGGCAGCCACATCACCAACGACGTTGCGATCGGCCTGCGGGCGGCCTACGAGGCAGCCGAAGAGCTGAAGATCAAGCACGGGCGGGCCAGCTCCCGCGGCGTGCTGGCCGACGAGCCGGTGCGGGTGGTCACCGAGGCCGGCATGCAAGAGTATCTGCGCGCCGAGCTGTGCGACATCATCGAGGCCCGGGTCGAGGAGATCCTGCTCATGGTGCGAGACGAGCTGCGCGCCTCGGGCTACAAGGGCCTGCTGCCAGCGGGCGTGGTGCTGACCGGCGGCACGGCCCAGCTGGCGGGCATCAGCGAAGTGGCCTCGCGCGTATTCGAGATGCCGGTTCGGGTCGGCTCGCCCAGCGAGCTGGAGGGGCTGGTGGACACCATCAGCAGCCCAGCGTATGCCACAAGCATTGGTCTGCTACGATGGGCGCTCAACCACGGCATCTCGGGCGATACGCCCTATCCCGATCGTTTGGGACAAG
>DATGVV010000148.1:0-1757 GCA_035299885.1 Chloroflexota bacterium
AGGACCTCGACCCATTGCCGCCCCGCGAGGACATATTCCACTTCACCGGGGTACGTGGTCGGCGTGAGGAGCAAGGGCAGAATGGGCTTCTTGTACTGCATGGCCAGCCGCAGTTCTTGGCGCACGTTGTCGGAGGCGACGGCCTTGGGGCTCACGCACACGGCGACGACGGCGCTCTGCTTGATGCCCTCCACGATCGCGGCGTCCCAGCTACTGCCGGCCGGAATGCTGTGCTTGTCCAGCCAGACCGGAATGGCCTCGGCCTTGAGCTTCGCTTCGAGCGCGAAGGCAAGCGCCAGGTCATCGGAGGAGTAGGAGATGAAGACCTGGCCGGAGGTTGGGCTCGGGGCGGTGCGGTCTGCCGGGCTTTCCGCCCCCTTGTATCTTGAGCATCCAGTAGGATCAACGTGGACGCCCCAGCGCGTGAGCCCGTTCCCCCTGAGAGCGGCAGCTCGTGGGACAGCCTGGTGCCACGCCGCTGGTCGTCGCCAACCAGCCCGCACAGTTGCCTGGGCCCGGTGAGGCCGCATTCGCAAGGTCGGGTTTGGCGCCGCTGGCGTCCCCACACCACGAGGAGGATCGACTATGGTGACCGCGGTTGCCGCCCCAGCCACGCCCTGCGCCGTCGGCATCGACGTGGCCAAAGCCCACCTCGACCTCGCCGTCCATGGCCAGGGCCAGCCCTGGCGCGTCGCCAATGACGCCCACGGCATCGCCAGCACCGTGCAGCGCCTGCAGGCGCTGGCGCCGGGCCGCGTGGCGCTGGAGGCCACCGGCCCCTATCACCACGCCATCGCCTACGCCCTGCAGCAGGCCGGCCTGGCGGTCGTGGTGATCAATCCCCGCCTGACGCATGCCTTTGCCAAGAGCCAGGGCTATCTGGCCAAGACCGACCGGCTCGACGCGCGCGTGCTCGCCCACTATGCCGCGATCACGACGCTGCAGCCACGGCCGCTGCCCGATCCCCCCGCCCAGGCCCTGCGCCAGCTCGTCGCCCGGCGCCGCGACGTGCAGGCGCAGCTGGTGGCCGAGCACAACCGGCTGGAAGGTGCTATCCCCGCGGTGGTGACGCTGATCCAGGCCCATCTGGCCTGGTTGGCGGCCCATCTGCGCGCGGTGGACCAGGCGCTCGCGGCCGCCATCGCCGCCGCCCCCCGCTGGCTGGACACGGCACGGCTGCTGCGCACCGTGCCCGGCGTGGGGGTGGTGAGTGCCACGGCGCTGCTGGCGGAGTTGCCCGAGCTGGGCACGCTCAGCCGCCAGCAGATCGCGGCGCTGGTGGGGGTGGCCCCCTTCCATCGCGAGAGCGGCGGTAGTCAAGGCCAGCGGCAGACCTGGGGCGGCCGGGCCGGGCTGCGCACGACGCTGTACATGGCGGCGCTGGTCGCCAGTCGCCGCAACCCCGTCCTCCAGCCGTGCTACGCCCGGCTCGTGGCCAAGGGCAAGCCCAAGAAAGTCGCGCTGATCGCGGTGCTGCGCAAGCTGGTGGTGATCCTCAACGCGATGATGCGGGACGGCACGCCCTGGACCCCCTACGAAAACAGGACTGGGCCAGCCGTAGCCAGCACCAGCCCCGTCCCCGTTCCCCCCACAGTCTAACACACCAGTCCTGCACCACGAGGAGGCCACCATGCCCCCATAAGCTCCAGCACCGCCCGCACCACAAGACAGTTGCTGTCCCCCAATCCTAGGGGCACCACTGCCGAGCGCATCGAGCGCTTCAGAGCCATCGGTGGCCTGCGATGGCGCGCTCTCGG
>DATGVV010000149.1:0-3226 GCA_035299885.1 Chloroflexota bacterium
ACGAACTTGAACTCGTCCACCAGGTGCAGCGGACCCATGGGCAGCTTATGCCGGACGACGCTCTCATAGTAGTCGTAGAAGTAGGGCTTAGCGCGCTGGTCGATCTCCACGCCGGGCATGCGCGAGGTGAAATGGTCGATCATGTTGTCGCGCCGGAGCTCGCCGTCGGAGACGATGTCGATGCCGGCGAGCTCCTGGTCCTTGATGGCCGACTTGATGACCACGTCGTGGATCTGGTTTAGGTATTCGCTCGAGATGCGCCGCTGGAAGTAGTCGGTCTTAGCCCGCTCCAGCCACTCGGGGATGGAGTACGAGCCCACGACCGTCGTGGGCAGCAGCTTGCGATGCAGGCTGGTCATTGCTGCTCGCCTCTCGGCACGCGATTCGCCGTCCGCGTAGGACTCATTCCTTCATGCTCGTGGTCAGTATGACCGTCTGCGAGCCCTTTCTGTACTTGAATGGCGTGAACTCGACGTTGAAGCCGTGGCGGCCGGCCACGTGTTTGAGCAGCAGCCCGTTCACCCAGTTCGCCAGCGAGCCATCGAACTTGCCTGGCCCGCGGAAGCTGTGCTTGTACTGGTCGAGGCTGGTGGTGAAAATGTCCTGGACCTCGAATAGCCCCTTGGGATGGAGCAGCGGGATGGTGTGCACGAAGCTCTTCACTGCACCGTTGCTCAGGTGGAAACGGACGTCCCCGTGGAAGTCCTCCAGCAGGCCCAGCACCTCCTCGCCGGTGGTCCGGTCGCTGACGGGATAGCCCGCCATGTCCAGGATCGGCACGTAGCGCTCCTCCAGCTTCATGCCGCGCCACAAGTCGGCCCAGAAATGGACGCCGGCCTCGAGGCTCGGGAAATAGTCGGGCCCGATCTTCAGCAGCCGCTCGATCTCGCGCGGCAGCTCGCTGGGCTTGATGCCATGCTGCTCGCATAGGGCGGCTACTACCGCCTGCTCGAGGTAGGCCCGCACTTGGACCTCGAAGAACCGCCCGTCTAACCGGGCGACCTCGGTGCAGGGCAGGTTGTCGTAGACGTTGCACAGGTGCACGTACAGCACCTTGTAGCGCAGGAAACCCAGGGCGCTCTCAGGGTCGAGGGCGTTCATGGGGATGAGGCTGATCTTGTCGAGGTGCTCGGCCACGCGCGGACGGGCGTGATCGAGGATGTGCTGTGAGAAGTCGCTCATGATGTACCGCAGCCGGTCGTAGTACGGCTTCTTGCCGGCCTTGGACTGCTTGCGGAACTCGTCGATCCAGCGCTTGCTCTGCAAGCCGTTGCCGACGCCCATCTCCAGCACGAAAATCTCGTCCGGGACGAGGTTGTGCTTGGCCAGGTCGTCCAGCTGAGCCACGAAGGCGCTGACCTGGTCGTGCACGTAGTCCGGGTTCATGCCGTCGGACTCCCCGCCGGGCAGGGCGTTGGTGTAGTCGCCAGAGAAGGTCTGCTCCCAGTGCAGCAGGTGCTGCCAGAAGAACAGGTTCCAGGCCCACACGATGCTCTCGTCGCCGCGCCTGAAATCCTCCAGAAACAGCCGGCCTTCGTCACCGCCGGGCTCCGCCACCGCGTGCACGGCCCGGGCAAAGCACTCGGCGAACTGGTCCGGTTCCACCTGTCGCAGATCGACGGCGATCTCGCCCGCGCCGGCGCGATCGTTGCCCCATTCGTCCTGGAAGCGGCGCGGCTGGAAGGCGTCGCGGAAGGAGTACTTGTACTGCACCCAATCGAACAGCATCCGCACGTCCTTGAGGTCGTGCGGGCTGTTCTCCACCGCTTCGGCGAACGGGCCCAGCACCTGCGCCAGCGACAGCTGGCGCTTGGCCAGCAGCTGCCCGGGCTGGTTGAGTCGGACTAGCATCCTGCGTTCATGTCATCCTGAGGCCGCGGGCCGAAGGACCGCCCGCCGCAGCGTTGACCGGGAAGGTCCTTCGCTTCGCTCAGGATGACATTCCCTCACACCGCGGCGGGCGTCTTGATTCCCGCGTCGGCCGCCAGGGCCGCGGCTTTGTCGGTGGCCTCCCAGGGCAGCTCGATGTCGGGCCGGCCGAAATGGCCGTAGGCTGCTGTCTGCTGGTAGATCGGCCGGCGCAGCCGCAGGTCGCGGATGATGGCCGCCGGGCGCAGATCGAAGTGCTTCAGCACCAGCTCATGGATCTTGTCCTTGTCGACGCACTCGGTGCCGAACGTCTCGCAGAACACTGACAGCGGCCTGGCGACGCCAATGGCATACGCGATCTGCATCTCGAAGCGATCGGCCAGGCCAGCCGCGACCACGTTCTTGGCCACGTAGCGGGCCATGTATGACGCTGAGCGGTCGACCTTCGTTGGGTCCTTTCCGGAGAAGGCGCCGCCGCCGTGGCGGGCCATGCCGCCGTAGGTATCCACGATGATCTTGCGGCCGGTGAGGCCAGAGTCGCCCTGCGGCCCGCCGACCACGAACCGGCCGGTTGGGTTGACGTAGTACTTGGTGCGATCGTCGGGGCCGACGCCGGAGTTCTGGCGGTAGCGGTTGAGGACCGGCAGCATCACCAGCTCCTTGACCTCTTGCGAGATCTGGTCGTGCGTCGGCTCGGGATCGTGCTGTGTCGAGATGACCACCGTATCGACGCGAACGGGCTTGCCGTAGGAGTACTCGACCGTCACCTGGCTCTTGCCGTCCGGGCGCAGGTACTTGAGCAGGCCCTGCTTGCGCACTTTGGACAGCTGGCGCACCAGCTCATGGGCGATCGCGATGGGCATCGGCATCAACTCCGGTGTTTCGTTGCAGGCGAAGCCGATCATCATGCCCTGGTCACCGGCGCCGATAGCCTCGATCTCCTCCTCCGACATCTCGCCGGTGCGCGCCTCGAGGGCCTTGTCCACGCCCATGGCGATGTCCGGACTCTGCTTATCCAGGGCCACGCTCACGCCACAGGTGTTGGCGTCGAAGCCGTAGTCGGAATGGACGTAGCCGATGTCGGCGATGGTCCGGCGGACGATGGCCGGGATGTCGGCATAGCCCGTGGTCGTGATCTCGCCCAGCACCCACACCGAGCCGGTGGTGCAAGCCGTCTCACAGGCCACCCGCGCCATCGGATCCTGGGCGAGCAGCGCGTCCAGCACGCCATCGGAGATCTGATCGCAGATCTTGTCGGGATGGCCCTCGGTCACGCTCTCGCTGGTGAAGAACGTCTGCTTCGCTTCGAAAAAGGTGGTGCCTGGCATCTACTCGGTTCCTTCCTCCCAGGAATTCA
>DATGVV010000150.1:0-8847 GCA_035299885.1 Chloroflexota bacterium
CTGGCTTCACAGCCGGCCTGGACTGTCACGCGGTCATCGAGACCAATCGCGGCCACCACCTCGGGCGCGTGATCGTGGACGGAGCAGCCGGCGCCGACACTGGCGTGCCCGGCGCTATCGCCGGCGAAACCGAGCGCCGGGTCCTACGCTCGCCGGGGGCCGGCGAGCTGCGCGCCAAACACGCCATCGCCGATCTCGTGCGTCCGGGCGATGTCGTGGCCGAAGTGGACGGCCAGCCGGTGCTGTCTCAGCTCGATGGTGTGCTGCGCGGGCTGCTGCACGACGGGCTGGCGGTGAGGCCTGGCCTGAAGGTAGGCGACGTGGACCCGCGAGCCAAGCCGGAGCACTGCTTCACGGTTTCAGACAAATCGCTGGCGGTCGCGGGCGGCGCGCTCGAAGCGATTATGATGCTGCTGCCGTAGAACTTTCACGCGGGATCTCGCCGCGGCCGCGCTCGGCGCCGGGTGTCCAGATGCCCGGGATCGGGGTGCGGCAGCGGGGGCAGGCGAAATCGCTGATGCGGTTCTGTCGCACCAAGAAGCCGTAGCGCTCGATCAGCAGCTCGTCGCAGGTGGGGCAGTAGGTGTTCTCCCAACGGGCGACGCGCCCGGGCAGGTTGCCGGCGTACACGTAGCGGAGGCCCTCCTCCTTGCCGATCTCGCACGCGCGCAGCAGGGTATTGACCGGCGTATTGTCGTGGTCGCGCATCCTGTAGTCCTGATGGTAGGCCGTGACGTGCCACGGGATGTCCGGTGAGAGGCCGGCCAGGAAGCGGGCCGCGTTGCGAAGCTCGGCCTCGGAGTCATTGAAGCCAGGCACGGTGAGCGTCACGATTTCGACCCAAAAACCCATGTCCACCAGCCGCGCAATGCTCTGCAGGATGTTGTCCACCTTGCCGCCCAGTTGGCGGTAATTGCGGTCGGACATGGTCTTGAGGTCGACTTTATACGCATCGGTCCAGGGGCGGATGTACTCGAGCACCTCGGGCGTGGCATTGCCGTTGGAGATGAAGGCCGTCCGGAAGCCAGCCTCGCGGGCCGGCTTGAACACGTCCACGGCCCATTCGGCGGTGATCAGCGGCTCGTTGTAGGAGCTGGCCACGAGGCTGGCCCGATGCTGGACAGCCAGGCCAACGAGCTCCTCAGGGGTCGCCTTTATGGCCGGCGACACCGCCTCGGGATCGCGCAGCGCCTGGGACGTGACCCAGTTCTGGCAGTAGGCGCAGTGCAGGTCGCAGCCGAGCATGCCAAACGTCAGCGCATCCGAGCCCGGCAGGACGTGGAAGAAGGGCTTCTTCTCGGTCGGATCGCATTGCAGCGCGCCAACGTAGCCTTTGGGCACCACCAACTTGCCGCCCTGGTTGAAGCGCACCTTGCAGATGCCGCGCTTCCCGTCGCCGATGAGGCATCTATGGCCGCAGGCAAAGCAGCGCAGCCGCCCGTCAGGTTCGGCGGCGTACAGCTCGCCCTCGGCGACGAGCGTATCTAGCAGCTGCGCCAGGGGCGTATCGGTGGCGTCCGGCACGGTTGGAGTGTAGCGAGGGGGCCTAGCCTAGAGCTAGCTGCGCAGTTTGGCGATGAGCGCGTCGGCGACTTGCGAGGTGCCTACCGCGGACGGGTCGTCCTTCGAGGGCTTCATGTCATAGGTGACGCACTCGCCCTCGCGGATCACTTCGGAGACGGCGCGCTCCAGGCGTTCGGCGGCGTCGCGCTCGCCTAGGTGGCGCAGCATCAGCATCCCTGACAGGATCTCGGCGAAGGGGTTGACCTTGTTCATGCCGGCGTACTTGGGCGCGCTGCCGTGAGTTGGCTCGAAGACCGCCACACCGTCGCCGATGTTGGCGCCGGGCGCCATGCCCAGCCCCCCGATGAGGCCGGCGCACAGGTCCGAGATGATGTCGCCGAACAGGTTCGGCAGCACCAGCACGTCGAACTGCTGCGGGTTCTGGACCAGCTGCATGGCCAGGTTGTCCACCAGGATGGTGCTGAAGCCAACCTCCGGGTACTCCTTGGCCACTTCCTCGGCCACGTGCATGAAGAGACCGTCGGTGTACTTCATGATGTTGGCCTTGGTGACCGCCGCCACACGTTTGCGCTTGTGGTCCCGCGCGTACTCGAAGCCGTAGCGCACGATGCGCTGGGTGCCTGTGACGGAGATCGGCTTGATGCTGATGCCGGAGTCCGGCAGGATCGCCTTCTTGGTCCGGTCGCTGATCCAGCCAATCAAGTCTTTGGTCTCGGCCTTGCCCATCTCAAACTCGATGCCGGCATAGAGGTCCTCCGTGTTCTCGCGCACGACCACGAGGTCGATGCCTTCATAGCGCGAGCGCACGCCGGGGTAGGTTTTGCAGGGCCGCAGGCAGGCGTACAGGCTGAGCTCTTGGCGCAGGCCGACGTTCACGGACCGGAAGCCGCCGCCGATGGGAGTGGTGATGGGGCCCTTGATGGCTACCTGGTTCTTGCGGATCGACGCCAGGGTTGGCTCGGGCAGCGGCGTGCCATAGCGTTCCATCTGATCGGCGCCGGCCTGCTGCACATCCCAATCGAACTGCACACCGGTACCTTCCAGCACCCGGCGGGTCGCTTCCATGATCTCTGGGCCAGTGCCGTCGCCCGGAATAAAGGTCACGCGATGGGCCAAAAACGTCCTCCTGTCGCTTCATCCAAGGGTAGCCCATGGCCGGTGACGGCAAACTAGACCGCGCCGCCCGCCTGGCGCTCGACAGGCGGAAAGTACCAAGCCTATTGACCTATGCCCGCTAGCTCTCGACTATGCAGCTGTGCGTGGACGAAGGCGGAGGCCGCGGAGCCTGCTGGTCTGGGCTTTGGCCAGCTGGCTACTCGTCAGCGCCATCGTCAGCCTCAGTTTGCGTGCCGCCGTAGGCTTCGACATGTACGTCACCGTGTCGGCTGTGGCGGCCTGCCTGGCGTTCGTGCTGCTCGCCTTTTCCGCCACCGACCTGGTGCTGATCGGCCGTGGCTTTGCGCCGTTGAACATCGACGACCCCGCCAGGGTTTTGCGCTCCAAGTGGATCGTCCCGCTGACCATGATCGCTGCTATAGCCTTGGCCGCGAAGTTGTGGGGTTGATCATGCCCCGCGTAGAGGTATGGGAAAAGAAGGCCAACGCGGTCTTGTTGGGCGTGGCGCTGCTGCTGTGGGCAGCGCTCGGCTGGTTTTTGATACAAGCCGCCCGGACGGCCTCGAACGTCATGTGCTTCGATGACGCACGCGCGCCGCTGTGGCCCGGCGAGTGGCGCTACTACGCCATGGCGGCAACCTGCCTCGCAGCTTTTGTGGCCGGCCGGTTCACCCTGTACGTGCGCTACTACGCCAGGAAGATGCGGGAGGTCGGCCAGCAAAACGGACCGGCGGCCGCCGGCCAGCCGCCACTAGCGCCAAAGGCTGAGCTCGTAACCCAGGCGGCGTTGGTGCTGCTGTTCGCGCTGTTCACGCTGGCGCTGGCCTACGAGACCCTCGGGCTGTATCAGATTGATTTCCATGCCGGGAATCTGCATCCCATAACCACCTACACCCGCTGCGCCATTGACCTGGCGCCGCGGCGTGCCACGTTCGTCGCGGCCAGCCTGTCCTATCTGCTGGGACACTGGCTGTGGTTCCGCGCGTAGGAGGCCGGTCCTAGATGCAGACAGCCATTGCCCTCGTCGTCGTCTTCGTGTTCCTGATTGTTCTCGGAGCCGGCCTGCTCGACATGTACTTCGAGCTGAGCGGCCACAAGCCGCTGGGCTACGTCCTCCCGCAATGGGCCCGAAAGTACCCGCTGTACGCCACGGGGCTGGTCCTGGTGCTCGGCGCGCTCATCGGCCATTTCTTCCTGCACGTGCCGGTGCGGTAAGGAAGCGCATAGTACTTTCGGCGAGGTTAGTCACTTACGAGAAGACAGCCGCGTTCACGAGAGCGATGGAACTAGTAGACGTTGATATCTCGCTCGACCGCATTGGCGCACGCATCGTTTGGATCGTGTCGGAAGATGGGTTGCCTGCTCTACGTGCCGCCGTCGGCCGCGGTCAGTTTGGCCGCGCTCGCATCCTGGCGGTGACCCCACGCCAGGCAGGCGCGCCCGAGCGCCAGGCCGCCTGACACCTAGGGCGGCGCGAAGATGGCGCTGCACTTGCACGAGTTCATGAGGTAACTCTCCAGGAACTCGCAGTAACTGGGCTTCCGGCCCAACTCGTGCATCGCGCCGACCAGGGGCATCCAGTTGAGCAGCTCGTGCTCGCCGGCTTGCTCCAGCTCCTCCAGCGGCAGATCGCGCCAGGCGAGATAGTCGCCGGCCCGCAGCGCCTCGAAGCGTTTGCGATCGGTCTCGACGTCCGGGTAGACGTAGTGGTTCTTCTCGGTCAGAAAGGCGTGCGACCAGCTGGACGTGCCCACCAGGACAGTCCGCCAAGGGCTGGCTTTGAGCGCCCGAGCCAGGGTTCGGCCCAGGTCGAAGCAGCGCTTGGGAGAGGGCGCCGGCGGATCGGGATCAGCGTCGCCGTTGCCGAACAGATGGCCCACCAGGCCGCGATTGCGAATCAGTCCTGAGCCGTAGGCGTTGATCGCCACCGGCACGATGGGATGGGGCCAGCCCTTGCGGTCGTAGTCCAGAAACGCCAGCGTGAAGTTGAAGGCGTGGCCCAGCTGATCGCCGTCCGGATCGCGCACCCGATAGGCGTAGCTCATGTCGAACTCGGCCTCCAGCGCGGCCCGGGCCAGGAAGCGCGCGATTCGCGGCTGGCCATCGACCGCGAAGGCCGTTTCGGCTGGCTCGCTCCAGACGTTCGGCTGCGGCTTGCCCGCGCGAGTCCACACGTACGGCCGCAGCTCGAACTTCGGCACGATGTAGATGCAGAACGGCGGGACCAGGTCCTCGCGGAAGTTCTCGTATTGGTCGTCCCCGAAGATGACCACCGCGTCGGGGCGAAAATCGTCGATAGCCTGGCGGATCTTGCGCACGCCGTCCACAAACTGGCGGCGATGCTCGGCGGCGAAAGCGGCGCCCTCGTCGTCGCCCCACTCGCGCTGCATCGGCTCGGGCCAGTTTTTCGGATCCTTCAGCCGTTCCGGAACCTTGCCGCTGGAGATGACCTGCTTGACCCGGAGCGACATCTGCTCGTCGGGGTTGGCGAAGCCCGGAAAATGGCTCAGCCCGACGCCCAGGACGTCGCCCACAGCTACTCCAGCCCCAGGAAACGGAGGCAGTTCTTGTGGCTCACCAGCTCCCAGTCGTGGTCGTCGGACAGCACTTCGCGGAGCGATTTGCCCACCGGCTGCTCGCGCGGGACAAATGGAAAATCCGTGCCGACAGTCACTTGCGTCACGCCTACCATGTCGATGAGGTAGCGAATAGCACGGCGGTCGAATACCAGGCTGTCGTAATACAGCCGGCGGGCGTATTCGGTGGGTGATTTGGGCAGCATTTGCCGCATCACCGCGGTTGGGCCCTCGGCCGGTCCCGGCGGGTCGCCGTTCCAGCGTCCGCTCCAGGAGTTCTCCAGCCGAGGCAAATAGGCGGGGAATGTGCCGCCCCCATGGCTGAAGGCCAGCCTCAGGTTGGGGCAGTGGTCGAGCAGGCCGGAAGTGATCATGGAGCCGATGGTGAGGGCCGTGTCGATGGGGAAACCGATGGCGTTGATGGTCCGCTCATTAGCCGGGAAGCGGTCGGTGAAGGTGGGATGGAGGGCGTGAACGAAGACGGCCATGCCCTGCTTCTCGGCTTCCTGGAAGAAGGGCAGGAAGCGCTCCTCGCCCAGCGACTTGCCGAGGATGTTGGAGCCCAGCTCCACGCCCAGCAGGCCGGCCTGCTTCATGGGCGCCAGCTCCTTGGCCGCGAGGTCAGGGTCCTGCAGCGGCACCATGCCCAGGCCATAGAAGCGATCGGGCCCGGCCTGGCACATGTTGGCGATCTGCTCGTTGGTGTAGCGCGCCATGTCCAGAGCGTCGTGTGGGCTGAACCAGTAGGACAGCAGCTCGGGCATGGGCGAGATGACCTGTGCGTCCGCACCCTCCCTCTTCATCTCCTCGGCGCGCTTGACGTGATGCCAGCACACGTCTCGCACAGTGCGGAAGTTTTTCCCCGAGATCATGACGTTGGCGCGCCCCGGCTCGATGTGGTCCATGCTTGGCCAGCGGTCTATGGTGGAGGTGGGAAACTGCTCCGGGACGATGTGCGCGTGCAGGTCGATGATCATTGGGGAGCCAGCGCGGTGACGTCTGCCAAGAACTTGCTGTGGTCGCCGGCCACGCCCATGTCCATGACCTGAACAGCGAAGCGCGCGGGCGGCTCATCGCCCAATTGCTCCTGCCAGACGCGGTTGAAGATCGGCCGGTCGCGCTGCAGGTCCATCATGTAAACGGCGATCTTGACCACGTCGTCCAGCGTCGCGCCGGCGGCGGCGAGCGCGTGCTTCATGTTCTCGAACAGCAGCCGCGCCTGGCGCTCGGTGTCCTCGGGCGGGCTGCCGGTCTCCGGGTCGACGCCGCGAACGGCTGATAGGAAGATGAAGCCGTTGGCAACGACCCCCTCAGGGATGGGGCTGGTGTGCCGGTGGCCTGCGTCGAGAAAGATGACTTTTTTGCGGGAGCTGGGCACCCGCCTAGTTTACGCCGACTCGCCCTCGCCGGGGATGAGCTCGGCGTCCGCGCGGCCCAGCAGGATAGGCTTGCGGTTGCCGCGAATGACCTCGTCGTCGACGATGCACTTGCGGGCGCCTTCCATGGACGGGATGTCGAACATCACGTCGGTCAGCGTCTCTTCGACGATGGTGCGCAGGCCGCGGGCGCCGGTCTTCTGGGCCAGAGCCAATTCGGCCGCGGCGTTGAGCGCATCGGGGGTGAAAATGAGCTCCACTTTGTCGAGCGCCAGGAACTTCTGGTACTGCTTGATGATGGCGTTCTTGGGCTCCGTCAGGATGCGGACCAGGTCCTCCTGATCGAGCCCGTCCAGGGCCACGGTCACCGGCAGGCGGCCGACGAATTCGGGAATGAGCCCGTACTTGAGCAGATCGTCCGGGATGAGGGTGTGGAGGACGTTCTCCTCCGGGTCGGAGTGCCCGTTTGAGCCGGGGAAGCTGTCCCGGCCAAAGCCGATGGTCTTCTTGTTGCCGAGGCGTTTCTCGACGATCTTGTCGAGGCCTTCGAAGGCGCCGCCACAGATGAACAGGATGTTGGTGGTGTTGATCTGGATGAAATCCTGGTGCGGGTGCTTGCGCCCGCCCTGCGGCGGGACGTTGGCCACCGCGCCCTCGATGATCTTGAGCAGCGCCTGCTGCACACCCTCGCCGGACACGTCGCGGGTGATCGAGGGGTTGTCGGACTTGCGCGAGATCTTGTCGATCTCGTCGATGTAAATAATCCCTCTCTCGGCCCTGGCGATGTCGTAATCCGCCGCTTGGATGAGCCGGAGGAGGATGTTCTCGACGTCCTCGCCCACATAGCCCGCCTCGGTTAAGGCTGTGGCATCGGCAATCGAAAAAGGTACGTCCAGGATCTTGGCCAGTGTTTGGGCCAGCAGCGTCTTGCCGCAGCCAGTGGGGCCAACCAGCAGGATGTTCGACTTGGCCAGCTCGACTTCGTCAATCTGCATGCCGGCGCTGACGCGCTTGTAGTGGTTGTAGACCGCCACCGACAGCACGCGCTTGGCGCGATCTTGGCCGACGACGTACTGGTTGAGCTGCTCGTACAGGCGCCGTGGCGTAGGCACCTTGTTGGCGAAGAACTTGTTCTTTTGAGGGGCGGCGCCTTCCTCTTCGATGATCTCGCGACAGAGGTCGATGCACTCGTCGCAGATATAGACGCCGGCCGGCCCGGCAATCAGCCGCCTGACTTGCTCCTGGCTCTTGCCGCAGAAGGAGCAGCGATAAGTGAGGCGAGTATTCCGGGAATTAGCCGTTGGAATCTCCCCCTGACTTGCCCCCGATCAAGGCCAGGTCTTTCGAGCGAGCAGGCGCCAAAATTTCATCGACTATACCATATTCAACCGCGTCTTCCGCCGTGAGCCAGCGGTCGCGATCGAAGTCGGCGCTGATGCGCTCGTAGTCCTGGCCGGTGTGCTTGGCCAAGATCTGCCGCAGGGAGGTCTGCAGCCGCAGGATCTCCCTGGCCATGATCTCGATGTCCGTTGCCGCGCCTTCCGTTCCGCTCTGCACCTGGTGCATATGAACGGTCGCATGGGGCAAGGCATAACGCTTGCCTTTGGCGCCACCGGCGAGGATCACGGTGCCCATGCTGGCCGTGACGCCCACCGCGTGGGTCGCCACGTCCGGCTTGATGAGCTGCATCGTGTCGTAAATGGCCAGCCCGCTGTGCACCGAGCCGCCCGGGCTCTGGATGTACATCTGGATGTCCTTCTCGGGCTCTTCGGACTCGAGGAACAGCAGCTGGGCGATGATCTGGTTGGCGATGTGATCGTCGATGCCCTGGCCCAGGAAGACGATCCGGTCTTTCAGGAGCCGCGAGTAGATGTCGTAGGCCCGCTCCCCGCGGGGCGACGACTCGATGACCATGGGGACGACTGCCATTACTGAAGCCCTTCCAATTCTACGAACTGCTCCCCGCCCGCTGAACGATCTAGGACGTCTAGGGCATTGCGCAGCAGCAGCTCCTGCTCAACTGACTCGCGCACGCGCTCCGTAGCCACCAGGCGGCGGACGTCGGCCCGCCGGTCGGCCGGTTGGTCTTCGACCATGCGTTCCAGCTCAGCGTCTAGCTTGCCGGGCTCCAGCTTGAGCTGCTCGGCCTGGATCAGCTCCTTGAGCACCAGCGCGGACTTGACCCTGCGCTCGGCGCGCGGCTGCCACTCCGCCCGCATCTCTTCCACGGACTTATGCGTGCCACTCAGGAACATC
>DATGVV010000151.1:0-2070 GCA_035299885.1 Chloroflexota bacterium
GCCAGATTCTCATAGAGGATCGCGCCGAGGATCGCGCCGCGCAGGGGGCCAGACATGCGCTCCCAGGCGATGGGCGGCCCGGCGTGTAGCAGCAGGTTCTGGTGAAATCCTGGAATGGCATCGCGCGCCGGGCGCACGTCCACAAAGCGCGGGCGCGCGGCCATCAAGCGTTTTACCGCTTCCTGGTTGGCTTGATCCACACGCTCATCGCTCAACAATATGCTGAGTTGTACATCGCTATCGCCCGCCGCCGGTTGCCAGGAGACGCGGGTGACGGGCGCGCCCTGCTCCTCCAGCGCGTCGGCGAAGAGATCAGCGCCAACGTTGGCGATGCGCAGGGAAGAGCTAAATAGCTCAGATGTCTCAGTCATGTGAACGCTCCTTTGCTTGTAGAATACCGCTCTCATCAATCACCAGCGCGGCGGCGACAAACGCGGCGGACTCGTTGCTTTCCAATACCAGCGCGCCTGCCGCCTCAAGCCTGGTGCGCTGCGACGAGAGGCGCTGCGGGTCTCCCTCGGTGCCACAAAGGGAGACAATCACCGGCAGTGACCTTCCGCCAGACTGGGCTTCGCTGCGCAGCCGCTTAATGGCGGGCGCGTACACCGACGCTGGATCGGGGTGCGAGCAGAAGCCCAGCACGATATCTAGCAAAATGACAGCCGTCGCGGGATCTTCGGCGGCTCGCGCAAGATATTGCAGGCGCACGGTCGGGTCGATCATGGGGTGTGGTTTGCCTCGCGTAAATTCTTCGGCTCCCAGGTCTATTGCTGTATGGCCGCGAAACAATTCATTTGCTCCCAGCTCCCACTGCGGGTGCAGGGGGATATTGGAAGCGATCGGGCTTAGCAGCTTTTTCAGTAGCAACATGGCATCATAGCAGAGCGTGCCCCCTGAATAGAGCGCGCGTATATAGTGCTGAGAAGGGGCCATGTTTGCGCGTTCGGCAGCCAGTTGCGGCTTTAGGGCGATTAGATTGCCTGAGCCGGGCACACGTTTACTGTCACCTCCGGCAAGCGATACCGCCAGTTCGGCTGCCCCGGTAAGCGTCCTGGCAAGCTTAACGTTGTCTGCTACCGGTCCAAATTCCTCAGGCTCCATGCCCAGGAAGATGGCTACCACCGGTTTGGCGCACTGCGCTGCTGCCGCCAGCAGCTCTTGCGCAACGCGCTTTGATGGCAGCTTGGAGACTAGCACGATAACTCCCGTCTGCGTGTCGCGCGCCAGCAATGCCAGCCCCCTGCGCATCATAATGCCGTCGATGTTCTCGGACAGGTCGCGCCCGCCGGTACCGATGGCCTGGGAGATGCCGGAGCCAGCCGCGGCGATGAGGCAGATAAGCTGTTGCATACCGGTGCCGGACGCTCCAACGATGCCGATGGGACCGCGCGGCGCGACGTTGCTAAAACCCAGCCCAACGCCGTTGATGATGGCGGTGCCGCAATCGGGTCCCATGAGTAGAAGCCCCTTGCTTGCCGCCAGGACTTTGAGACGCCGTTCCTGCTCGACAGGTACATTGTTGCTGAAGAGAAATACGTGCAGCCCGTGATGAAGGGCCTGCTCTGCTTCGAGCCAGGCGTGCTCGCCAGCCACGGAAATCACCGCCAGGTTGGCTGATGGATCGTGCTTGAGTGCCACTTCCAGCGAACGCGCCATTGGTGTGGATGCGTCGCCTGCAATATCCCTTTTGCCGGGTGAGGCCAGTTTCTGCTCTGCGACGGCCAGGGCAGCCCGTGCGGAGTCCTCGTCCCGGGCGCGTATGGCGATCAGCAAGTCTTCCGGCCCAGGCATATGCTCCTGTTGCGCCAGAAACGCGACGGGCAGCAGATCCGCCTGTTCCATCAGCGCAAGGTTGGCCTCGGTCGCCATCACCGCCCCGGCATCGTCCACCTCGATCGCGTCCTTCACGTGCTGGATGACAGACATGAGAGTGATCGAATCATAGTACGTGTTCCGCTTGAGTAGTGCCTGTATGACCATAGTCTTCTCCAATGCAATCAACGGGGTATGCAATTCCTGACGCCTGCAATCCCAGCAGCAAGCCCAATAACGTATCTCCACCGGAACATG
>DATGVV010000152.1:0-1963 GCA_035299885.1 Chloroflexota bacterium
AGGAAACGACTCGGGCATTTTTATGACAGACCGCCCTTCTTCCAGAGAGGCTTGCCTCCGGGTTGCGTGTCGCCTGAAGGCTTGGTAGTTTCCCCATGTTTGCCGGCACGGGATAGCATGGACAAAGCCGTACGTTGGACATTCATTCTTGCTTGCATGGTCCTGGTGTGGTGGGTCCGCGTGCTGCCGCTGTCTCTGCTCGCAGTCGATGATCAAGCGGACCAGGTCGTCCAACTACAGATCCGCGGCCGGCTTACCCGGGAAGCGGTGCGACATTCCTCGCCGGTGCCAGGGAAGAAGCAACTCGATCAAGAGGTCGAGGAGTGGATCGCGCACAACCCGACGCAGGTTGCGGAACGCAAGGCCGCTGTGTCTCAGACCCTGAAGTCACGACTGCGCTACACCGGCCCGGATGGTCAGGAGTACGTCTATCTCGGAGGAGTAGACAGTTATCTGTGGTTGCGTCACGCGCGCAACTATCTACGCAGCGGGACGACGTGCGACGCCATCGACGATGGCGAATGCCGTGACACTTACGGGACCGCACCCGTCGGCGAGCGCATGATCTATGGCCGCTCCCTGCACATTGCCGCCATTGTCGGTCTGCATACTCTCATCTCGTACTTCAAACCCGACTATCCCTTGCCAGCCAGTGCGTTTTTCGTGCCGGTCATCGTCGGCGTGCTCGGGGTGCTCCCCGCGTTCTTCATCGGCTGGGGGCTAGCAGGCAACGCCGGCGGCTTATGCGCCGCCGTGGTTGTCTCGCTGCAGCCGGTCTTCCTCTCGCGGAGCATTAGTAGTGACAACGATGTGTGGAACGTCGTCCTGCCGCTTTTCATGATGTGGGCTGCGCTGAGCGCGCTGGCCGCGCCGGAGTGGCGTGGCAAGATTGGCTACGCGCTCCTCGCGGCCGGCGGCGCCGGGCTCCAAGCAGGAGTCTGGCGGGGATGGTTTTTTACCTACTCCATTGTGCTCCTGTGCTTGTTGGCTCACGTGTTCTTGCTGAGCATCCAATATGTCGTGCGGAAACAGACGGTGAGGGTCTGGCAATCGCGAGAGGTGCGTGAGTCCGCACTGGTAGGGGTGACCTTCTATCTCGCTGCCGGGTTGTGCACGACCCTCGCCGGCGCCGAGCAAGCGCACTTCTTCATCCTCCCCAAAATACTGGAGCCTGTCCTGCAACAACTCATCGGTCAGCAGGGTATCGTCAATGCCGGAGACAAGAATTTTTGGCCCGACGCCCTGACGACGGTGGGCGAACTGGTCCAGCCTGATCTGTGGACCATCATTGAATCCGTAGGTGGCCCGCTCTTCTTCTGTGGGGGGCTGCTGGGACTGCTACTGATAGTGCTGCCGAACCGGCATTGGCGATGGTACCACTGGGCCGTACTGCTGGGCGGCGTTGCCAGCTATGGCGACCTCTTGACCAGGAGCACGCCGGGCCGAGTGGTGACGCTGGGGATGATAGTGCTGCCGCTGGTCTGTGGATTATCCCTCCGTCTATTCGATGATGAGAAATCTGACCCTGATCTAGGGCCGGCCTTGTTAGTGATCGTGTGGTTCTTGGCTGCCCTGTACGTGGCATACAATGGCGTCCGCTTCTTGCTGCAGATGGGCACGACCTTCGGCGTTGCGTTTGCCGTTGCTGTTGGTCGCTTGTACGCCTGGCCCAGCCGTCTTATACAGGAGCGGGTACAGACCTGGTACAAGTGGTCCGCGCACGCCGTTCTCTGCCTCTTGATCGCGGCGGTTCTCATTCGCCCCGTGCAGCAGGGATATGAAACGGCCAGAGAGTATGTCCCCAGGATGAGTGATGGGTGGTGGAATACGCTGACGAAAATTCGCGACGAGTCCACGCCGGATGCTATCGTTAATACCTGGTGGGACTACGGGCACTGGGCCAAGTATGCCGCTGAAAGACGGGTGAGCGCCGACGGTGGCACGCTGTTGACTCATGTCCCCC
>DATGVV010000153.1:0-2412 GCA_035299885.1 Chloroflexota bacterium
GGTCGCCTGGAGCTGCCCGCGGAGCGCCGGGAGCACTTCCTGATGGGCCGAACGGCAGTCTAGCGGGGGCCGAGCTCCTTCACAGCGGCGTCGGCAAATTTGGAGTCGATGTACTTGGCGATGTCGGGCACCCCACCCTGCAGCGTGCCTTGCTGCGAGTAGAACTGCGCCTGCGCCTTAAGGTCGTCCAGATTGACCTTGCCGTTGAGGTCGATCGATTCCGGCTGGGCGATCTCCCAAATGTGCGCATCCTTGACTGACAGGCTTTGGGTCAGCAGCTTTATGGCGGCGTCGCGATCCTTCTTCTGGAAGAAAGCGTCGTAGTAGTCGCGCACGCCTTGCAGGTAGCCGACCATGAACCGCGTGGCGGCGCTGGCCTGTGAGCTCGCGAACTCCGGTGAGTACTGCAGTACTGACAGGTGGGCCCCTGGGATGACTTCGCCCGAGGGATGAAGTACTTTGGCGATGTTTTGCTGGACCACCTGCGTCACCAGCGGTTCCGTCAGCGTGCCGGCGTCCAGCTTGCCTGTGCCCAGCGCGCTGACGATATCCGGGAACGGCATGTACTGGACGTTGATATTGGCGTCCGTTGCCTTGGCCTTATCCAACGCTTTAGAGAAGAGGTAGTCCGAGACGGTACCCTTCACCGTGCCTAGCCCGACGTTGCGACCCTTCAGATCGGCAACCGACTTGACCGTGCCGGAGTCCATGAGCTCCTTGCGCACCAGCAGTGCCAGCGTGGTGTCGGTGGGCGGTCCAACGTGGGCGTAGTCGGCAACCATCCGAATGTCCACGCTGCGGTTGAGGGCATTGAACAGCGCCGCGCTGGGCGCGCCATTGCCCACCTGGATTTGGTTGGTGGCTAGGGCGGGCACCATCTGCGCGCCACTGTCGATCTGAACGGTGCTGATGTTCAAGCCCTGTTTGGCCAGATAGCCGCGGTCGATCGCGAGCTGCAGAGCAGCCTGATCGGGTCGGCCCTGCACGGCAACCTTGACGCTGACACCCCCGCTGGCTGCCGCGGCCGCGGCAGAGTCGCTGACAGCAGGCTTGCCAGCGACGGACGCCGCAGTGCTGGCGGCTGGTTTGGCCGAGGCCGCTGCAGGCGAAGAGGGGGTCGGGGAAACGGCGGCGCTCCCACCGCAGCCGCCGAGGAACAGGGCGAAAGCGAAGAACATCGCCGGCGTGCGCCTTGTCGTAATCATGAGCGCCTCCTTATTCAGCTGAGGTAGTTGTGCTCGCGGTAGAACCGCTCGGCGCCCGGATGCAGCGGCAGGCCAGTGTTGCGGCACGACTGGTGAAGGTCGATCTTGCCAGTTAGGCCAGCGCCTTCGGCGAACATCCCCTGGATGTTCTCATGCTGCTCCTCGAGCGCCTCGATGGCCAGGTGGGCAAACTCCTCCGGAAAGTCTTCCCGGCAGAACAGCAGCCAGCCTGAAAAATCGATGGTTGGAACATCGTGCTGGAGACCGGGCAAGCGGCCAGCCGCGATCGAGCCTCGCCAGTAGCCGCGGCCTTCGAAGTCGGCGAGAACGTCGTCGTCGATGGGCAGCACGCGCATGCGGTATTGGCTGAAGATGCGCGGCCAGCGCGGCGTCATGATGGCCTCGTCGAAGATGGCGTCAAAGCTGGGGTCCACCGGCACCTTCGCCGTCCGCTGATCGCGCGGCCGGTCACGCAGGATGGTCCCACCCCAACGCTCGATGTCCCCCAGCGAAGCGCCGTAGGCCTTCAGCACCTCGTTGGCGACGACGGCCGCGGGATGGCGCGACTCAGGTGGCGGCGTCGAGACCTTGAGCGGCGCCTTGCGATCGACCAGCTCGCGAAGCGAGGTGATGCCGGTCTCCTCACGCACAGCCATGACCAACCGGTCGTCGTGGGGAAATGCGGCCAGCGCCCGGAGCGGCAGCTTCTCATCGAACAGGCCCCGACCCTCGCCCGCCATCTGGCCGTAGAAGATGGGCGTGGTGATGGCCATGTGGTACCTACCCTCGGCGACCAGGCGGGGCGCATCGTTGCAGCTGGAGCCAGGATCGCCGGTGATCGCCGCCACGGTCGAGCCTTTGGGTAGCTTGCTGTAGTAGCCGTCCATGCCGAGCGCCAGCAAGGCGCCGATGCGCATCCAGTTGCCGCCCGCGCACAGAATTCGAATCTCGAGTGCGTCAGTCATCCTTCAATCCTCCGCCAGCCGCCGCTGTGGCCCGGCCAGCACGACGTCGTCGCCCTCCAGCCGCACCTCGTAGGTCGGCGCACACAAATTGGGATTGGTCACGCTCCGCCCTGTTGCGAGGTCGAAACGAAACCGATGCCATGGACACACGATCTCGCCGTGCCGTACTTGTCCCAGAGCCAAGGGCCCGCCGTAGTGGGGACACGTGGCGCTGATAGCTCTCACCTCGCTGCCGTCTCGCA
>DATGVV010000154.1:0-3522 GCA_035299885.1 Chloroflexota bacterium
GCGCCAGCTCCTGCAGCGCAGGGTCAGTGAGCTGGTACGCGCGGATGATGGCATCGAAGCTGCACTCCGCGCCGTGGTGGCCCAGCTCGGCGCCAGCGACGTCGTAGGGGACGGCGCCCTCGCGAGCGGCCACCTCAGATACCTTCTCGGGCGGCACGTACAGGAACTCCGCCTCCGGGTCGACGAAACGCTTGACGAGCCACGGACAGGCGATGCGATCGACCTTCGGCCGCTCGCGGGTAACCCACTTCATCGCGTGCCTCCCTATTGCATTGGAATGAGCCCGGCCGCATACGAGCATAGCGGTGCCAAGGAAGAGGACTTCGGCGAAAAAGATCCGGGCCTCGGAACCATTAGAGCCGTGCTACTGCTCCCAGCCGAGCCATGCGGCCAGGCCGCGGCCCATGATCCACTCCTTGTCGATGTCCGAGAGGAAGTCGAGCTCCTCGGTGACCATGGTGACGGCTTCGCGGTAGGAGCATTTGAGGAGCAGGCGGGTGAGGTCGGAGCCCCAGAAGCAGCGGTGCGGGCCGAAGGCGTCGACGACGCGGCGGGTGGTGTCGTGCAGGTTGCGGAAGGGGTAGGGCTGGGTGCTCAAGCAGGGCAGGCAGGAGACTTTGACGGCTACATTGGGATAGCGGGCCAGGGCAAGGGTTGGGCCTATGTTGCGAGCCACTTCATCGTCCACCATGCGGCTGATGCCAATGTGGTCGACGATGAGGCGGAGGCCTGGGTGGCGCATGGCGATCGGGGCGAGGTGGTGCAGCTGGCCAGAGGCCAGGACCATCAGCGGAATGTCGCAGCGCTCGGCTTCGGGCCACAGCCAGTCCACGGTGCCATCGGTCAGCCAGGTGCGCTGGTCCTCGCTGAAGGTGATTCGGAGGCCCAGCATGCCGGGCTGCTTCTTCCAATCGGCCAGCCGGGGGCGACTCCATTCCGGTGCGTGCTCCGGAAGCTTGCCCATGATGGCGAAGCGGTCGGGGTGGAGCAGCGCGGCCTCCAGCGCCACGTCGTTGCGATGGCCTTCCCAGAGTGGCGGGACGAGGATGGCGCGATGGACGCCGGCCGAGTCCATCTCGCGTAGGAGCCGCTCTCGATGGAGCGGCTCCTGATCGTGGATGTCACCTGGCTTGAACAGCGCCTTGTCCACCGGCGGGCGGGGACGCAGCGGATTATCAGCCGCCCAGATGTGGACCTGGCTGTCGATGATGACCATGCGGGCGGCCAAGTTATGTCATCCTGAGCCGCGGGCGAAGAATCTTCCCGGCCCGCTGCGGCGGAAGGTCCTTCGCTTCGCTCAGGATGACACTTTCTCGCCGGCCTTCCAGTCGTATTGACCCAGGCCGGGGCGGTACTGCTTGGACTTGAACTGCTCGACGCCCTTCTTCCAGGTCTGGCCGGTGAGGAAGTCGAGCTCCTTGCTTTTGGCACTGAGCCAGGCGCCGGCCTCCTCCCAGTTCATGTCGCTGATGTAGCGGTAGGCTTCCTTGGCGGCCCGCAGCACGATCGGGTTCTTGCCCTTGAGGCAGTCGGCCAGCTCGTTGACCTCGTCCCACAGGCGATCGTGTGGCACGGCCATGGTCACGAACTTGACCTCGGCCGCCTTGCGGGCGTCGAACGGCTTGCCGGTGAGGATGTAGTACAGCGCGTCCCGCGGGTGGAACAGCTCGCTGACGATCTTGGTCACATGGCCACCCGGCAGCTTGCCGAAGTTCACCTCGGATAGACCGAAGGTGGCTTTATCCGAGGCGATGGCGAAGTCGCAGTTGGCGACGGTGGTGAAGGCGCCGCCGAAGCAGTAGCCGTTCACCGCGGCTATGGTCGGCTTCGGAAAGAGGCGCAGCAGGTGCGAGCGCCAGGTCTCGGCCGCCTTGCGGGCCTTGGCCCGAGCGACCTGGTCCTGGTCGATGTCGTAGAAGTACTCCTTGAGGTCCTGACCGGCGCAGAAGCTCTCGCCAGCCCCGGTGAGGACCAGCACGCGGCACTCGTCGTCGTTTTCCAGCAGGGTCAGGACGTCCACCATTTCCGTGTGCATGCGCGGGTTCATGGCGTTGCGCCGTTCGGGGCGGTTGAAGGTGATGGTGGTCACCTGATCCTTGGTGTCGACGAGGATGGTCTCGTAGTCCATGTATGGAACCCTCTCCCTCGCCCTCTCCCACAGGGAGAGGGAATTTTGGTGTACTAGGCCGGCTGCTTGGTACGGTCGTAGTGGGTGAGGCCGGGGCGGTAGGTCTTCTCGTCGAGGAACTGCTTCATGCCGGTCTCACGGCCCTTCTCGGGATCGGTCGCGCGCAGGGCAGTGCCCTTGGCGGCCATGTAGTCCTCGGCCTGGGCGTAGTCCATGGTCTTGCAGTGCTTGTAAACCTCTTTGGCGGCCTGCAGAACGGCCGGGTTCTTCTGCATCAGCAGCCTGGCCAGCTTGACGGTCTCGTCGCGCAGCTGGGCCTTGGGCACGGACTTCGTCACCAGGCGCATCTCGGCGGCCTTCTTGCCGTCGAACGGCTCGCCGGTGAGGATGTAGTACATGGCGTCGCGGTAGGTCATGGCCTCGACCAGCACGCGGGTGACCAGGCCGCCCGGGAAGATGCCCCAATTGATCTCGCTCAAGCCGAAGGTAGCCTCGTCGGCGGCGATGGCGAAGTCGCAGGCGATGAGCGGCGTGAAGGCACCGCCGAAACAGAAGCCATTGACCATGGCGATGGTCGGCTTGGGATAGTAGTACAGCTTGCGCCAGCGCCACTCCTGCGAGGCCCAGCTGACGCGCCGGCGCTCGGCCGGCTTGTCGTCGAGCCCGCGGAAGAACTCGCGCAGGTCCTGCCCGGCACACCAGCTCTCGCCTGCGCCGGTGATCACGAGGACGCGGGTATCGCGGTCGGTCTCCAGCTCCGTCAGTGCATCCAGCATCTCGAGATGCAGCGTGGGGTTCATCGCGTTGCGCTTCTCGGGGCGATTGAGGATCACGAACGTGATGCCGTCCTCGCGCTCGATCTTTATCGCTTCGTAGCTCTTGTCGGCCGCGGCCATGGGTTTGCTCCTTGTAACCAGATGTAAGGCTTGCCCTCGAGCGAAGTGCAGGGCTGGTACAGCTTACAACTTGCCGGCCAAGCCGCGTTTGGCGGCGTCCTCGACGAAAGAGTTGTCGATGACGGTGGTCAGGTCGAGGCCGCGGACCTTCTCATTCTGCTTGCCGATGGCGTCGACAGCATCCTTGAACTGCTCCGCCTTGACCTCTGGGATCGTGGGCAAGATCTTCAGGGCGAAGAAGTCGTAGGTGGCAGCGAGCGCGGCCTTGTCCTCGAGCTTGAGGTATTTGGCCATGATCTGCTCCGCGTAGGCCCTATCGGCCTTCTCGCGGGTGATGGCCTCGACCAGCGAGTCGACAAACTTCTGGACCGCGCCATGGTTGGCCTGGATCCAGGCCTTGTGCGCCATGAGCGTGGAGCTGGCCGAGGGCAGCTTCAGCGTCGTGAGATCGACCAGCGGGTGATAGCCCTTGCCCTCAATCACCAGCGTTTCGGGAGG
>DATGVV010000155.1:0-1580 GCA_035299885.1 Chloroflexota bacterium
CGGAAACCTATTGGACACTCGCGTACGTTCATGCGCAAAGGCGTGAACACCAGCAGGCACTGAAGCATCTGGAGAGATCCTTAACGCTCTATCCATCGTTTGCGGATGGCTACGCCTTGATGGCGAGTGTCAAGACATTTGCCGGACAGCCAGCAGCGTCCATACCGATGATGCGGACGGCGATGCGCCTCAATCCGACATCGGGTTATCTCTATTTCCTGGTGCTGGGACGCGCCTATTTCTTCCTTGGAAATCTCGAACAGGCTCGGATCAACCTTGAAGAGGCGTCGAAGCGCAATCCAGAGTATCTGGAAACGCATATTTATTTGGCGGCTCTTGGGGTTGCGAGTGGAGACACGCCATCCGCCGGGTGGGAAGCCGACCAGATTCGCGCTCTTGAGCCGGCGTTTTCGGCCAAGCGCTGGCTCGACAACTATCCCATGACGGACAACGGTCAGAAGACGAAACTACTGCAGGCACTGGATCCGCTCGGTCTCTGAACGACTGCTATGGCCGGGACCGGGCCCTCAGGCGAAAAACCAAAACGTGACGAAAACGTGACTTTTCGGCGAGCGCTGGCACGTATTGGCGAGTGAGGGCGGGCCAATGAACAACGCGTTAAGCTACGGGCCGCCAGCTTTTAATCCGTTGGTCGGCGGTTCGAATCCGCCACGACCTACCAATTCAGTTAATGGCTTAGCAATTCGCTAAGCCATTTTCATGGCTAGTGCCGTGACGAATTCGTGACTCGAAAGTCCGTTGGTCAGGCGGAGCACCATAGTCGCGATGCTACTTAGATGTCGATCACCACGTCGCTCTGCGGCCGGGAGCAGCAGATCAGGAGATTTCCGTCCGCCGGTGGATCGAGCGGATCAGGCTGGTAGGTGACGGACCCGGAGATCAATCCGCTCTCGCAGTTATGACAGACGCCGGTGCGGCACGACCACCGGACGGGTACGTCACACGCTTCTGCCAGCTCGAGAAGGCTCTTGTCGTCCAGGCGCCAGCGAGCGGCGATGCCGCTGCGTGCGAAGGACACTAGTGGCCCCGTGCCAGGGGTACCTGCTGGCTGATGCGGTGCGCGCACCGGCGTGGCGGTCATACCAGGCCTTAGCGAAGGGCCGCCGGCAAAGATCTCGGAATGGATCCGGTCCGGTGGCACGCCCCAGGCGGCCAGGCCGGTACTCAGGTCGCTGAGGAAGCTCGATGGCCCGCAAATGTAGAAGTCGCCCTCTCGAGGGACGCCCAGCTGGTCGAGGACCTTTATCCCCAGGCGACCGGTCGCGTCGTATTCCCGTCCCTCTCGATCATCCGCAGCAGGCCGGCTGTACCAGATCTGACTTCGCCCGCGAGCAAGCATCTTAAGAAGCTGTCGCACCTCTGCGCCGAAAGAATGGGACTTGCCATCGCGTGCACTGTACAACCACCAGACCTCCCGAAGCGTTGCGCTCGCAGACAGGGCATGCAGCATCGCGAGCACGGGTGTCGCGCCGATTCCGGCGCTCAGGAGCACCACCGGGCCGTCGCCCGGCTGCAAGATGAAGCTGCCTCTCGGTTCGCTGACATCAATGACGTCGCCC
>DATGVV010000156.1:0-15020 GCA_035299885.1 Chloroflexota bacterium
GAGATGAACACCCGCATTCAGGTGGAACATCCCCTCACCGAGATGGTCGCCGGCATCGACCTGGTCCAAGCCCAGCTGCGGATAGCGAACGGCGAGCCGCTGCCATTCTCCCAGGAAGACATCCGTTTCAGCGGCCATGCCATAGAGTGCCGGATCACGGCAGAGGCGGCGGAGCACAACTTCCGGCCAAGTCCTGGCCTTATCAGCGCATGGGAGCCACCCGGCGGGCCGGGCATCCGCGTGGACACGCACCGCTACGCGGGCAATGTGGTGCCGCCGTTCTACGATTCGCTACTGGCCAAGCTGATCGTCCACGGGGCCGACCGTGCACAGGCGCTGGAACGAATGAGCGATGCGCTGGGGCGGTTCCGCGTAGCTGGCATCGACACCACTATCCCGTTTCTCACACGCAGGCCACAGCCCAGGTGGTCAGCCGCGGCCAGCGCCTCGACGCAGTGCCTTCGCCCGAGCAGATGCGCAGGGTGTTTGGCTGGCTCTTCGAGGTCGTCGGCAGCGGGCGCTGGGACCACTTCCGTACGCGCATGAGACTGTCGCCCGACATCCTGTTCCGTTGGCGGATGGGGAAGGGCCGGCCGAGCCTCGACATGTTCCTCACGTTCTGCAGCCGGCTCCACGTGGAACCCGACGGTCTGCTTGACCCCGCGGCTCCCGAATGGCTCGACCCGCACGCCATCCGAACAGCTTCGGTGACCAAGGTGCGGGCTGCCTCCCGGAACCCGAACCAGCGCCTAGACCGCAAGCACGTACGCACCGAGCTGGAGCGGGCGCTGGAGGCGGAGCCGGCGTTCGCGCCGGCGCTTGACCACATTGCCAGCGACCTTGGCGTTGGGTCGCAGTTGATTCGTTATCACTTTGCGGAGCTTGCCAGGGCCATTTCCCTGCGGTGGCGCTCTGGGAGGCGGGCCTGCCAACAAGCTGGTCGCGGTTAGCCCGCTAAGCCAGCTGGTTCCCCGCGGATCACGCCCACCCAACCGTCGCGGCTGGACTGCCGGCAGCTGTGAATTCTCGCGGCGAGAGATACACCATATGGTTGCCGTGCCGGAAATAAACCATAAGCTTGCCGAACGGCAACGATTTCCTTTAAATAACAGCAGCTGTCACTTAACTCGAATCTTTGCCGGCTGAAGCCGCATTTGTTTGCCGGCCGCCAAAGCAACCCGACCGCCGATTGCGCGGTCCAGAGGAACAAAAACTTTGCCGTTAATGCAGATTTGACGCACTACATTGCCGGCTGTGCAGGTCCCGCCTGCGGCGGGTTACAAGTTGCGAGGCGGCAAAAGTCCTGACCGAGTAGCCAGGCGCCGATGCTGCCTGGCCTTGCGGGGGAAAAGCAGGTCCTCCGTATGCTCCATCAAGCCTTCCTCGATCTCCGCATCATCATCGACGATGTCATCGCCGATGAGCACAACGCGGTCATCCGCAGGACCATGCCGGTTACCCATCAAGGGATGTTTCGCGGTGTCCAGCCGAATGGCGAGGCAGTGCAGTTCACGTCGACCGACATTCCCCGCATCGACAACGGCAAGGTCGTGGCACGTTGGGACGAAATGAACGACCGTGCCGCACCTCCCTACGTCTGAGGCGTGACGCGTTGGGACCGCACGCGACGCGGCTAAAAGCCGTTTCACACTCGGGCCGGGCACCAGGTCGGGGCTGTTCTGTTGCACACGTCCTGGAATGCCGCATGCGGGGCGCTGGGACGATGGCAACCACCATGCATGACCCGGCCGCAGTGGAGCGCGCCCGTGACAAGATCCCATCGAAATCAGAACAAGTCAGACTCGAGCGGGCTCGGCGCGCGCTATGCGAACCCATCCGCGTGCACATCCTCAAGGCGCTCGAGGGTGAGCAATTGTCCGTGACCGATCTGGCCACCCTTCTCAGGAAGCCGCCCGAAGTCGCCTCGCAACATTTGCGCGTGCTGCGCGAGCTGCATATCGTCGAGGGCACTCGCCATGGCCGAATGGTCTTCTACCGGCTGACCGAGCGCGGACGTCGCCAGTTTGCATCGATGCTCGGGGATATCGGGCGCCACCTCCGCTCCGGTGCGCGGCAAGCGTAACCCTTTTAGGCGGACGCTCAGGTCATCACCAACGCGTCGGCAGCCAGAACGCGCGATGAACTCGGTCGTAACTCGGAGCTCGACTCACAGCCAAGCGTGCCATGGAGATCGGGGCAAGCACGTCAGGTAATCTGCACCAGATTCCGCGTCTCACTCCCCCGTCGAATCGTCTGGAAAACGACGACAGGATCGTCCAGGCCACCCCAGTTAATCGACAGCACCTCTTCCTCATCGCCATTCGCTTCGGCCAGTTCCTTGTCCACGAGACGTTTGAATTCGGCCCACGTCACTCGCTAAGCCCGCCTCCCAACGGAATCACCGCCCGGCAGCATGGACCATGCCAACAGCTGCATTTAGCTGCAGGCGTTGGCCCTTATTGTGCGCTTTGTCAACGAGCGCGCGGAGGGCGTCAGTGTGTCCGATGAAACCCCGTTCCCCCTGGTGTGTGGGGTGGAGGGCTGCGGCCTCGAGGCGACGGTCAGACACGGGAACGAAGTCTGGTGCTCCGACCATGCGCTCACCTATCTGGTAGAGCGCGGTCTGCTGCATCCCATCAAGGAGACGGTACAGGCTCCAACTCGAGATAGTGAACTGCCATCGCACCGCTGACGCGTAGGGGAAGGCGGCCGACCAGCCCGAACAAGGCCAGCAAGGTGGCCGCATCCAGCCCATCCACAGCCGCCTGAAATGGGCTGTTTGTCAAGGACTTGTTGAGCCGTCTGAGCCATCAGCCAAAGCTGCTATTCCTCGTTGCTATCCACGGAGCAGTGCTTATTCTCTATTGGCATCCCTACAGGGTTGAGCAGGTTGGATGGGAGCATGCGCTCGCGCATCTCTGGTGAGGGACTTGTACCGCCAGAACATAGGACGGAGCGCCTGCCGGGGCGAAGGGGTCGGCGACGGGCTAGCAGTACCAGACCGCCTCGTGCCAGCTGGCGGGCACGGTCGACCGGCGGCATGCAGCTTGCTAAGTTCAGATCGCCCTGAATCCACCCCGTCACCGAGAAGAGCAATGCGAGCGGAACCCGAACATGCACGGCCTTTCAGCTGAGCGACGGAGCCTGGAGATACAACGTGCCTAGCCCGTTCGCAACTTAGCCAGGGTTTGGAGGGCCTACCCAGAGCGATGAGCTCGACAAAACCGGTCTGGCTGGGCGCGCTCTGTGGCGTCTGTCTGGGAAGCCTCCTGGCGATAGCGGAGACGCTGCGGGCGGCCGGCTTACCGGGCGCCGTGTTCCGGCCCAGCCTGATGCTCTACGGATCGATCCTGGACGGCGGGCTGTTAGGGGCCTGCGGGCTGCTTGTGGGGACCGGCTGGTGGCTGGTTCAAAAGCGCGCCAGCGCTGGCAAGCGGCCGGCCAGTGTCGTGATAACCGTGGTGGGCAATAGGCGACGTGACGGAACGCTTGCGGGCACTGGGCTCAGCCGACGAGACCTGCTGGCTATCTCGGGCACCGCAGCGCTGGCTGGGGTGGCCATCGCGTTGCGACCAGGATCATCCTTGGTGTCATCGCCAGCGAGCGCGTCGCCGCTTCCGGAAACCAGCGCCACGAGTCCCGCCCTCATCGCTGCCGCCCCACGTGGGCCCAATCTGCTCCTCATCACGATCGATACGCTGCGTGCTGACCAGCTCGGCGTGTACGGCCATCCCTACGTCAGGACACCCGCGCTGGACACCCTGGCCAAGCAGGGAGCGCTATTCCGATGGCATCTGGTCGAACAGCCGCAAACCAACCCTTCGCATGCGAGCATCTTCACCGGGACGTACCCGACGACCAATGGACTTCGGGTGCACTTGGTAGACAAGCTATCGGGCAGCGTGGAGACGCTGGCCGAGATATACAAGCGCGCAGGCTACACGACCGCCGGCATTTACAGCTGGCTGAGCCTGGACGCCGAGTACTCCAACCTGCAGCGCGGCTTCGACGTCTACCAGAATGTCGCTGCGAGTACGCCGCAGGCCCTGACGAATCCGTTGCTGAAACAGGTGGCAGCCCGCTATCGCGAGGCCGAAGAGTATTTGTCCGTTCCAAAGATGGCCAACCAGCTCGTCAGCGTTCAGCGCCAGGTGGAGGCCGATGCGAAGGGCAGAGCCGATATAACCACGGATGCGGCGATCGTGGTTCTCGAATCGCTGGCCAACGAGCCCTTTGCGCTGTGGGTGCACTACTTCGATCCACACTACCCATATCAGCCGCCTGACCCCTATCCGAACCTCTATGACCAGGACTATCGAGGGCCGGTGGACTCCAGCATGAATACGGTGGCCTCAATCGAGGATGGGAAGTTCGCGCCCAGCGGCGCAGACCTCTACCGGCTGATGAGCCTGTACCAGGGCGAAATTACCTATATTGATGCGCAGATTGGGCGCCTCCTCGGGAGGCTCGACAGCCTGAGCCTGGCAAGTAGCACGATTGTGGCCCTCACAAGCGATCATGGTGAGTCCTTTGACGAGCACTCGTCTCTCTATGTCAGGGGCGACTTTTTCCACCCCCATAGCCTGTACAACGCCGAACTCGCCGTCCCGCTGCTGCTGCGCTATCCCGACAAGCTTCGCGCCGGTATCAGCACTGATGAGATGACCCAGAGTATCGATGTGTTGCCAACCCTACTCCAGATGTGCTCGCTTGAGATACCCGCCCACGTCCAGGGCTCGGGCCTGGTTGCTACCTTGGCGGGCGGCGCCACCGATGCCCGGGCGGCTTTCGCGACGATGTACGACTACGCGTTTTCTTCCGTCGCCACGGCCGAGTGGAAGCTAATCCTCAACCAAGCCAACGGCCGTCTGGCACTGTTCGATTTGCGGAACGATCCGCACGAGCAGCGCGATGTGGCGGCGGCCCAGCCACAGGTGGTGAGCGCCTTGGGTTCAATGCTGCGGTCCTGGATGCGACAGGAGCGGATTGTTTAAACGGCGTTGTCGGGAATCCGACTTCTGTCGCTCCACACGCCGCTGTGAACAGGATTGCGCTCAGCTTTCATAGCGTGCCAGCGCCCGGTGTCAATCGCCCCTTCGACCGGACTGCTCGTCCGCGTACCGGAACTCCGGCGATTGGGTCAGATGGCTAAGGCCTTGACCCTATTTCAACATCCGCCCGGTTCCGACGAGCCTTTGCCGGTGCCTGGCGAGCCCGAACCATCGGGGCCCGATCGGCCCAGGCCACCTATCCCGCCCGAACCCTGAGCGGCATCCGAGACCACCTGCAGGAAGCACACGCTAGCCCTTGAGCGCACCTGCCAGCAGCCCGCGGGCGAAGTAGCGCTGCAGGGAGAAAAAGACAAGCAGAGGCAGCGCCATGGAAATGGAGGCGGCGGCTGTCAGGAGCTGCCAGCCCTGCCCCAGGGAGCTGACGAGATTGCTGATCGTGACCGTCACCGGCGCCACACTTGGCTGACCGCCCAGGTAGATCAGGGCCACCAGCAGGTCATTCCAGACCCAGAGGAACTGAAAGATGGCCAATGAGGCCAGGGCCGCCACCGACGTAGGGAGGACGATTCGGAAAAACATCGTCCAGTGCCCGGCGCCGTCGATTAGCGCCGACTCGAAGATGTCCTTGGGCAGCGAGCCGATGAAGTTGCGCAGCAGGTAGATGGCCAAGGGCAGCCCATAACCGGTGTGCGCCAGCCATAGCCCCAGGAAGTTGCCCGTCAGATGGAGCTGAACAAAGAGCGTGAGCACGGGAATGAAGGTGGTTTGCAACGGCACGACGAGCAGACCGACGACCACGAGGAACAACCAATCACGGCCTGGAAAGCGCATCCAGGCAAAGGCGTATGCGGCGTACGCCGCGATGAGTAGCGGGATCACGGTCGCCGGAACCGTGATGACCAGGCTGTTGACGAAACTCGGCCCCATGTTGTAGGTGCTCAGCACCTTCTCGTAGTTCTCGGAGGTAAAGGTGAATGGCGGAAGGAAGGCCGTCCACCAGCCGCTGGTGGCCACCAGGTTCGGAGGACGGAAGGACGACACCAGCAGCCCAACCGCCGGGACCAGCCACAGACAGCACAGCGCCAGAATTGCCAGGTGCAGCGGCAGCGCTTCGAGCTTGCGAGCGATCACCCTTGGCCTAGGCGCAGTGCCCAGTCGCGCCGGAGCGATGGTGCTCAGCGCACCGCCTCCTGCTCGCGAAAGCGTCGCAGGTTGAACGCCAGCACGGGCAGGATGGCCACCAGCAGCACCACGCCTATGGCGCTGGCCTTGCCGAAGTCGCGATTGGTGAACATTTGCTGGTATTGGCTGACGGCGATGATCTGGGTGCTGTAGTTGCCGCTGGTCATGACGTAGACCACGTCGAAGGTCTTCAGGGCAAAGACGATCATGATGGTCGTCACCACGGCCACGGTCGAGCCCAGCAGGGGGAAGATCACCCGCCAGAAGACCTGCCACTCACTGGCGCCATCGACGCGCGCCGCGTCCAGGAGCTCGGCTGAGATGCCCTTCAGCGCGGCGGACAGCACTACCATGCAGAAGCCCGTCCAGACCCACACGCTGGCGATGATCAACAGCACGCTGTTGAGTGGCGAGCTGATGAGCCAGGCCTGCGGCTGAAAGCCGGGAATGAGCGTCAGGAGCGCGTTGAGCGTTCCGGTTTGCGCCGTGCCTGCCGGCCGGTAGTCGAACACGAACTTCCATATCACCGAAGCGGCGGTAAACGACACTGCCATCGGCAGAAAGACCACCGACTTGGCGATCGCTTCGTAGCGCACGCGGTCCGTGAGTACGGCCATGAGCAGGCCGAGGCTGACCGTCAGCAAGGTGAACAGCACCAGCCACAGTCCGTTGTTACGCAACGCTGTCTGGGTCGCTGCCTCGGTGAAGATGGGCACATAGTTGGCTAGGCCCACAAATGTGGCGGAGTCCGGACCAAAGAAGCTCAGATCGATTGTTTTCAGGGTGGGGTAGATCAGGAAGACGCTGAGGAAAAAGAAGCCTGGTGCGGTCCACAGCCACGGCCGCACGGCGGCGGCCGGGAGGCTAGGCAATGGCCGCAGCGCAGTTTCGGCCAAAGTGATGTAGCCGATGAGCACCAGCGGCACGCCAACAATGACGGCCGCAGCCAGAGCCAGCGTCATGGCCGGCCGCTAAGGACTAGTGGATTGATCCTGAAACACTGTACGCATGGTTAGGCGACTGCGAGTTCATCGAGGCCATACCTCCAGCGGAAGACCACAGGTTCACAGTTCAGCTCCTCGAAGTAGAGGTCGATGCGCTGCTTGAGCTCGGCTTTGGAACAGACACGGATGCCACGGAGCATGCTCTTGGCCATCTTGCCAAAGAAGGACTCGATGAGGTTCAGCCAGGAGCCGTGCTTGGGGGTGAACACGAACTCGAAGCGATTGGGCCGTGAAGCGAGATAGGCGCACGTTTCCTTGGACACATGGATCGAATGGTTATCCAGCACAACGCGAATGGTGGCCGCTGCCGGGTGGGCATCGAGCTTGCCCAAGAAGTCGATGAAGGCCGAACTGGTATGCCGCTCCACCACGCTGCCCAGGACGTGGCCGTCCAGCAGGTCAATGGCGGCCATGAGGGTCATCGTGCCGTGGCGAACGTACTCATGGTCACGGCCCAGGCTGGCATGACGAGGCCCCGGTGGCAAGTCCGGGGCCGTGTTCTCGATGGCTTGCAAGCCTGGCTTTTCATCGTACGACAGCACCGCCAGCAGGCCGTCGTCGGTGCCTGGCCCGGACTCCCGAAGAAGCGCGACCTCCTTATAGACGTGCAGCACGTCCGCCATCTTGCGCTCAAAGTCCGGGTCGCGCTTCTCCAAGTAGTACTCGATGCGGTGCGGCTGAATCTTGCCGGACAGCGTCCGCGGCACGGTGCTGGGCGCGACGTGCTGCAGGCAGGGATGCCCGGCCGCCTCGGCGTGGGCCCGGATGTGCCGGGCCAGCAGGCGAATGGTCCACAGCTCATAGCTGTAGCCCAACTCCTCCGGCTTCTGGCAAGCTACCGACAGCAGCCAGGCCCGAGCCTCCGGCGTGATGACTGGCTTACGCCCTCGACCGGACCGATCTTTCAGGGCTGCGTCCACCCCCAGCTCCGCAGCGCGGTCGAGGCAGCGGATGACCTTCTTCTGGTGGGTCCGCAGCTCGCGAGCAATGGCCGCTACCCCCACGCCATCAGCAAAGTGCAACAGTATCTGCGCCCGCTCCCACTCGGCAACGGCTACCGTTCGCGACCGGCTCACCTCGTCCAGCATCAGCCGCTCCTCCCCCGTCAACACCAGTTGAGACCGTTTCGAAGCCGCCATCGTTCTCGTCCTCTCCTGGCCTATGGATTTGTCTGCGTAGGCCACATCAGACAACGAGCTGCCGGTGATGGCGTTATTTCAGGATCGTTCTACTAGGCACTGGGCTTCGCGCTCCCGGGCGGGCTGGCGGTGTAGGCGGTTCGGCGGGTGTTGTCCAGCGTCATCAGGATGCTGTCCAGCTGGTCCGGCTTCTGGACGTAGTTCAGGATGCCCTGATAGAAAGCCTTGGTCATCGCGTCGGGCATCATGTCGCCCGCGCTGAAGCGCGGCGTCTTGGCGCTGGTCAGCGTCTGGGCCAAGTTCTTTGAGATGTCGTCCGGATAGTCGCCGCCCGCTACCTGCTTATTTGGCGAGAGGGCGCCGCCACGCTTGACCCAGATGGCCTGCGCCTCCGGTGTGGTCAGGTACTTGATGAGCGCCCGCGCCTGCGGTGTGTCCTTGAACATGCCGAACAGGTCCCCGGCCACCTGCTCGACCCCGCTGTACTGCGAGTTGACATCTGGGAACGGAAAGAACGTGAAATCGGCTCCCGGCTTCACGCTGGGGTTGTTCTTCACGTAGAAATCGGTGATGAAGTTACCCTGGCGCTCCATGTAGCAGCCGGGAGGGGTGGTAAACATGGGGCCACCTGCATTGCCGAAGTTGGTAGCCAGCATGTATTGCGTGCCGCCGTAGACCATCTTGGGATCGGCCACGATCTTGCCCCACATCTGCCAGGCATTCTTGACCTCGGCTGAATTCCAGGCCAGCTTTCCGTCGTACCAGTCGACGTACTTGTCCGGGCCGGCGCTGCGCATCATGATGTCCGAAATCCAGTCGGTGCCGGGCCAGCCGCTGGTGACCGCGCTCTCCAGGCCGATGCACCACGGCGCTTTGCCCGTGCCAGCGATGTTGCCGGACAGGCTCGTGAGGTCATCCCAAGTCTTTGGCGGAGCGCCTCTGCTGACCTGGCTGAAGTTCTTGGGGTCATACCAGATGGTGCTCTTGATGGCGGCTTTGATGAAAATGCCGACCAGCTTGCCGTTCACGGTCCCCAGCGTGAGCCAGTCGGGGGCGTACTGCTGCTTCATCTGGTTCACGTCGACCACGTTCGATAAGTCCACCAGCTTGCCGGCCTGGGCAAACTGAGCCATCTGGCCCGGGCCGGGCAATCCGGCCAGATCGGGCGGATTGCCGGCCTGCACGCGTGTCTGGAGGATCGCATTCAGGTCGCGGCTGCCCTCATACTGGACCTTGGTCCCGGTCTGGTCCTCGAAGGGCTTGACCATGGCCAGGAAGCTTTCCTGCTCGCTGCCGCCCCAGCTGCCGATAACCGCGACCGTCCCGCCGATCTTCGGCAGAGCCGCGCCGGAGGCGGCCGTGGATGCCCTCGCGGCCGGTTTGGCGGATGCGCTGACGCTGGCGGCGGTGGAAGCTGATGCTGCCGGTTTAGCTGAAGCCACCGTGCTCGAAGCAGCCGGTGCGGGCGCCGACGCCCCCACGCTGGGCGACGCCGGCGCGGCTGCGCCGCCGCAGGCGGCGAGCACCACAATGGAAGCGGACAGAACGAATGAAGCACGTGACAGCGCACCGCAAGACCTCATCGTCAGGCTCCTGAGCGAAAGCTGCCCAGGCGCCCAGCAAGAACTGTTCCGGCGCCCCGGCACCTATGGAAACAGAGCCTCGTTTACTGGCGGAGGTCTGCCCCGTTACCCGTGCGTCGATGTTGACCGGGCTGCGGCGCCCGCGGTGCAGGCGGCCGCTTCTGAGGCGGTGTTGGTCAGTTCCTGGCAGCGGACTACCAGGCCGTTGCTTATGGTGCACCAGGGGCGAGTCAATCCGCTGGCCTGTCTGCTTGACGCGCCCCTGATAGCGGGCCGGCCGCTGCGACGTTGTCGCCCTGCGCGGCGAACGGCTCCATCGTCACCCTGATGTCATCGAGGTTCTCGCCGAGCGTCTGGAAGAACTTGCCCCAGCCCTCGCGTCCGTGCCAGTTTCCCGCCCACGGAATCCCCGACGTCCCCTCAAAGATCAGGTCCACCTCCGGATCCTCGGATTGTTCACGATGGTCCGGTTGGTCGACACGGGCGTGCAAAACGTCGGCTACCTTCGGTCGATGGCACAGGTCCGGCGCTACTACGCCGCGCTGGTGCCGGAGGCGCAGCAATTCTTTGGCAGCGAGCGCGATGATATCCGTGAAGCGCTGGCCTTTCTGGCCGTCGGCCGTGAAGGGTTAGCCGAGCTCTTCACCATCGCGACGATGATTGCCGTGGTCAACAGCGTGGTTGGGAGCACCGGCGTGAGCATGCTGTTCGTGCACTTCATCGGCGGCTTCGACCAACAACCCAGCATGTCGGTAGGACTTGGTGTGTTGGTTGGGCTAATGCAAATGACTGTATTCGTTCATTTACCAGCATCGCCGCTACCAAGCTGTTGTTCCTTTTCCGCCCCCGACGGATCCTGAGGAAGGGAAGAACGACCGCGGTACGCGTTGATGAAGTTCACGCAGTGAACCTGTATCGGAGAAGTGGAACTTTCGGGAGACATGGCTGGTCTGGAGCCTGCGGCAGATTTGACGGAGAGCCGCTCATGCCTGCTCTTAGGTCCGTTACCGCGAGTTGCCTGCTCCACCGCTCCTGCGCGGTATCGCCTCTGTCTGTGGGTCTTGAGATGAGTTATGACTGACGCCAAGACGGCCCACCTCCTTACCGTGATCGCCGCGACCGATTACCATTCTGCAGTCGCAAGGTACGAGTGGCTCGTGGGACGTCCGCCTGAAGATCGCGACCGAGAACGAAGCCATGTGGTGGGTGGCCGAGAGAGGCTGGATCACAGAACGCCTATAGTCACCTCGGAGTTCCGGCCTCGAAAACCCGACACTCGATGCTGACCGCGAATAGGGTTGCTGAAGAGTGCGACAAACACGGCGCTCGCTGTGATTACTGCTTGCACGAGCAGCTCGGGAACCGAGCGAAGATGCAGTGATGGTTACGAGCACAGCGCCCAGGAACGGGATGGCGCTACGAGGGGCTGCTGCCGTCTAGGTGGGCGAACTGGGAAGGCCTTTGTTCCGAACTCGCAGATGCGAAGATCAGCCGGGCGGCTGAGGCGTTTCTGAGGCGGCTTTGGCCATGACAGACTCGGGCTAATCTGGCCCGGTAGCGGCCAGCAATGGAGCACGACGCGCTGGTGTCAATGAAGTCAGTGAGGCAACGCCGAACTCACTTCAGGTACTCGCTCACGAACTCGCGAAAGCGCATGCCAGCGGGTGGGAAGTACTTGTCCGACCGGCTGATCATCTCGAAGTAGCGCTGCAGCGCTAGGCCATCCACGCCGGCCGTGGCCAGGTGGCCGGCTGCAATCTCGCGCCCCACGGCGTGCGACGATACGATGCCTACGCCCAGGTTGGACTCGACCGCCTTCTTAACGGGCTCGGTCCCGGTCAGCTGCTGGCCGATTTTCATGATCAGGCCGCGCTGTCGTAACGAGCGCTCGACCAACAGCCGCGTGCGGGAGCTGGGCTCCGGCACCACAAATTCTTCGGCCGCCAGCTCGGTGAGCGCGACGGAGGTCTTCCCGGCAAATGGATGTGCAGGGGAGAAGATGAGCGCCAGTGGATCGAGGCACAAGTGCTCGACACGGAAGCGGCTGTCCTCGATCGGGCCACCGACGAACGCCAGATCGATGATGTTCTGCTGCACCCGCTCGCACAGGCGCTCTGTTCCGTCGATGTGCAGTACGATCTCTGTCTCTCGATAGCGCTTGCGGAAATCGCGGATCACAGGCGGCATGATGTACATGCCGCCGGTGGTGTTGGCGCCGATCACCAGCTTGCCACGCGTGGCACCGGCCAGCTCAGCCATGGTCCTGGTGGCCTCGTCTTCGGCGCTCAGCATGATGACCGCCGAACGGTAGAGGGCCTCCCCCGCCTGAGTGAGGTTCAATCGATTGTTCACCCGCTCGAATAGCCGCAATCGTAATGACTGCTCGAGCGCCTTCACCTGCAGGCTCGCGGCGGGCTGGCTCATGACCAGATCCTCGGCCGCCAGTGTGAAGCTCAGGCGATTCGCGACCGTGTAGAACACGCGCAGCTGATGGAGGTTCACGACAAACTTGATTATGCCTACCTAATAACTGTTCCTTTATGCCGCCCCATCAGAAGATTTGCTGGACGTTAGGCAACATAGCGATTACCGTCTGAGAGTGCCGAGCTACGGCTTCGTGATCGACCAACGCAAATGCATAGGCTGTCATGCCTGCACAGTCGCTTGCAAAATGGAAAACGAGGTCCCTCTCGGGTCCTTCCGGACGTGGGTCAAGTACATCGAGAAGGGCGAGTTCCCGAACACCCAGCGCCATTTCTCGGTTATGCGCTGCAACCACTGCGCCGATGCGCCATGCGTCGCCATCTGCCCCACCAAGGCGCTGCACATGCGCGACGACGGCATCGTCGACTTCGATAGCCAGCGCTGCATCGGCTGCAAATCGTGCATGGCGGCCTGCCCGTACGACGCGATCTACTTGGACGCCGACCAGCACACCGCTGCCAAGTGCCACTACTGCGCGCATCGCGTGGACATCGGCTTGCAGCCGGCGTGCGTGCTGGTCTGCCCGGTCCAGGCCATCGTCTCGGGCGACATGGACGATCCGTCGTCCACCATCTCGCGCCTGATCGCCCGCGAGCCGGTCCGTGCGCGCAAGCCGGAGCAGGGCACCAAGCCCAAGCTGTTCTACATCGGCGCCGACGAAGCCTCGCTCGTCCCCGAGACCACGCTCCAGCCCACCCACTACATCTGGGCCGAGGTTCACCCGGACGAGCACGAAAAGCTGGACCTCTACCCCTCTCCGCTCGGCGGGACAGCGGAGGCCCACACTGTCTACAACGTGTCCCATGAGAAACCGTGGGAGCGCCTGGTCTCGGCCTACCTGTGGACCAAATCTGTTGCCGCCGGCGTGCTCATCGTCGCTGGTGCGCTCCTGGGCATGGGGTTGTTCTCGGCTGAGCCGCTGCTGGCCGTTGGCGCGCCGCTCATCGCGTTGCTGTTCCTGGCCCTGACGACAGTGTTCCTGGTGGCCGATCTCGGCAAACCGTGGCGCTTCCTCTACATCCTGACCAAGCCCAACTTCACCTCCTGGCTGGTGTGGGGCTCCTACATACTGATCCTCTTCGGCCTTGCCGCCGTCGTATGGCTCGCCGGCGCCGTAGCGGGCATTCCGATGCTGAGTAATCTTTTGGCCTGGCCCACGGCAGTCCTGGGCGTGCTCGCCGCCGTCTATTCCGGCTTCCTGTTCGGCCAGGCCGAGGCGCGCGATTTCTGGCAGACACCGCTGCTGCCCATCCACTTGCTGGTCCAGGCAGTCGCTGCCGGCGCGGGAGCGCTGCTGGTCGTCGCCGCGCTGCTCGCTCCGGCGCTGGTGCCGCCGCTCTCAGCGATCCTGGCCGCGGCGCTCATCGCCCACGTGCTGTTCGTGGCCGCCGAGATCGTCGTGCCGCACGCCAATCTCTTGGTCGCCCAAACCAGCCATTTGATCACCCGGGGCCCGTACGCGCGCTCGTTCTGGCTCATCGCACTCGGCTGCGGGGTCCTGCTGCCGCTCATCGGGCTGGCGCTCGCGCCTGCCGCCGGCGCCGCGCGGGCCGTAATCGCCGGGGCGCTCGCGCTCACGGGTCTGCTGTTCTACGAAGACATCTGGGTTCAGGCTGGACAAGCCGTCCCTCTGAGTTAGGAGTCCCATGAAGCTGTTAGACCGTAAACACGCTCAGTTGCCGCCGGTGGCCCGGCCGGCTGAAGCCGCCCCCAATGGCGAGCTGGCCGCCTTCCCCCCAGCCGAAGAGTGGGATGACTGGGTCGAGTACGATTCCGCCGCCTGGCCCCATCGCGTCGAGAAGCACTACGCGCTGCTGCCGACCGTGTGCTTCAACTGCGAGGCGTCGTGCGGATTGCTGGCCTACGTCGACAAGGACACCCACCAGGTGCGGAAGTTCGAAGGCAACCCCGCCCATCCCGGCAGCCGTGGCCGCAACTGCGCCAAGGGCCCGGCCACCATCAACCAGATCAACGACCCCGAGCGCATCCTCTATCCCCTCAAGCGCGTCGGCCCACGTGGCAGCGGAAAGTGGGAGCGCGTCCGATGGGACGACGTCCTGGCGGACATTGGCGGCCGGATCGCCGCCACAATCCACGCTGACAGGCACGACGAGATCCTGTACCACGTGGGCCGCCCCGGCGAGGACGGCTTCATGGAGCGCGTCCTGAAATCCTGGGGCTGCGACTCGCACCAGAGCCACACCAACGTCTGCTCGTCCAGCGCCCGGCTGGGCTACGACCTATGGAGCGGCAGCGACCGGCCCTCCTCGGACTTCGCCAATGCCCGCTTCATCCTGCTGCTCAGCTCCCATCTCGAAACCGGCCACTACTTCAACCCTCACGCCCAGCGCATCGTGGAGGGCAAGATGAAGGGCTGCAAGCTGGCCGTGTGCGACACCCGCCTGTCTAACAGCGCCTCGATGGCCGACTACTGGCTGCCCACGTTGCCAGGGTCGGAGGGCGCGATGCTGCTGGCGATGGCGCACATCCTCCTCGCGCGCGACCTGATCGACCGGCAGTTCATGAAAGACTGGGTGAACTGGGAGGACTCGCTGCGCGCTCTCAGACCCCAGGCCGAGCCCACACTCGAAAACTTCGTGGGTCTCCTAAAGGAGC
>DATGVV010000157.1:0-8665 GCA_035299885.1 Chloroflexota bacterium
AGGACCTCACCCAGCATCACCGCGGGCAGGACCATCGCCAGGGACACAGGCGCCAGATGTTCGCCGTGCACGATCCCGAGGCTGGCATCAGCTACCGGGCCGGCTATTCGACCACGCCACCTGGACCGGCCGCGATCCGGCACCACCACAACTTCGAGCAGGTGCGGTTCATCATCGACGGCGAGTGGATGTACGGCAAGGGCCGCTACGGTTCGGGCTGGCTGGGCTTCTTTGGCGAGAGCGTCTTCTACGGGCCGCAGCAGTGCCTCGATGACAGCGCCCAGATCGTCATCCAATACCCCGGCCCCAGTGGCGCCAAGTTCATCAGTCGCGCCGAGGAGCGCAAAGCCCAGAAGCGCATGGTGGAAGAGGAGGACGTGAAGTTCGAGAGCAGCCTGGCTCATTTCCCCGATGGGCGCCGCCAGGATGGGTCGGAAGCGCTGTGGGAGTACTGGGCAGGCGAAAAGATCAGCTACATGAAGCCACGCTGGCACGACGACGTGTGGCTCGACACCAACGCCTTCCCCTGGAAGCCATCGGACGTGCCTGGTGTGTCGATCAAGCGCCTCGGCTACTTGGACGACCACGGCCCTGCGGCGGCACTGCTCCGGCTGGAGCCCGGCGCCTCCACCCCGCCCGGGGAGACTGGTTCGGTGATGATGCGCTTCATCTACGAAGGCGAGGCCGAGTACGCCGGCAAGCACTGCCCAGCGGTCAGCAGCCTGTACTACCCGCCCGACGCGCCCTACGAAGGCATCTACAGTCCCACGGGGGCGACGATCCTGTCGGTCGAGCTGCAGATGGCCGGCAGCGAGCTGCCGCTGCCGTATAGGGTTTGAGTTCCTCTCCCATCGCAATGGGAGAGGCTGGGTGAGGGCACCTGGTGCTTGACCGGAGATTCCCTCACCCTAACCGTCTCCCGGTCCTACGCGGACGGCGAATGCGGGAGAGGGGACTGCTTTCGCTGGCGCTCGCTCTGTTGCTTAGCGCCTGCGGCTCCGCCGCGGCGCCGCAAGCCCAAAGCACCAAGATCGTGGTGGGCCTGAGCCAGACCATCGCCCAATTCCTGCCGGCCTGGGTGGCCAAAGACGCCGGCGTTTACGCTCGCCACGGCCTGGACGTCGATCAGCGCACCGCGGTGGCCACCACGATCATGGCCTCGCTGCTGGCCAGCGAGCTCACCCTGGCCGTCACGGGCGGCCCCGAGATCCTCAACGCAACCGCCAACGGCGCCGACCTGGTGATGGTTGGCAACCTGGCCCCGGTGGCCGCGCTCAAGCTCATCGTGGCCGACAGCGTCAAGAGCAAAGACGACCTCGTGGGCAAAAAGATGGGCATCACTCGTCTGGGCTCGACCACGCACAGCAACTCACGCGCGCTGTTCAGCCGGATCGGGCTGAACCCCGACAAGGACGTGAGCTACGTCCAGCTCGATAACGCCGCGAACGAGGCAGCGGCGCTCATTTCAGGCCAGATTTCAGGAGCGCTTCTGGCGCCGCCGGAGAACACCAAGCTGGACGGCCAGGGCTTCCACGTGCTGTATGACCTGAGCGAGCTCAAGTTTCCGGCCACCGGCCAGGTCATCGTCATCCCGCGCGCCTGGCTTAACAGCCGTCGCGATGCGGCTCAGCAGTTCGTCGACAGCCTGGTGGAGTCTATGACCCTCATCCGCCGCGACCGCTCGACGGCCCTCGCAAGCCTGAAGACGGGTATGAAGCTGGACGACCCAGCCCTGGCTAATGGCGTCTACGACTACTTCGTAACCTCGGTGTTGGCTCCCTTGCCCTACGCCCAACCCGAGCAGTTCGCTAATGACGTGTCCGTCATCGCGGAGGCCAGCGGCAAGCTCCAGGACTTCGACGTGAGCAGGATCATCGACAACTCGCTGGTCAAGAGCGCCGAAGAGCGAGGTCTGGCCAAGGGCTAGCTGCAGCTGCCCATAGAATCGATCCCGTGATCGCCGAACACCCCAAGACGAAGTGGGTTGGCTCGTCCATCAAGCGCAAAGAGGACCCGCGCTTGCTAACTGGCGAGGGCCACTTCGTCGACGACATCCAATTGCCCAATCTCCGGCACGCGGCCATCCTGCGTAGCCCCCACGCGCACGCGTGGATTCGGGGTATCGACACGTCCAAAGCGGAGCAGGCGCCCGGCGTACTAGCGGTGATCACGGGCAAGGACGTCGAGCGGCAAGCGGCGCCCTTCTCGTTGGGCGTGTCATCAGCAGTGAAGTACTACCCGTCGGCCATCGACAAGGTGCGTTTCGTCGGGGAGCCGGTGGCCGTGGTGGTGGCCACCAGCCGCTACCTGGCCGAGGACGCGGTAGACCTCATCGACGTGGATTACGAGCCCCTACCGGCCGTCACTGATCCCGAGCTGGCCTGCCAGCCGGATGCGCCCATCCTGCACGAGAACGTTGGCACCAACGACGTCTGCCATCGCGAGATCGAGTACGGCGACATCGGCAAGGCCTGGCGGCAGGCTGACCTCATCGTGGAGACCGGCCGGCTCAGCTTCCCAAAGTACAGCTCGGTACCGCTGGAGACGTACGGCGTGATCGCCCAGTACGAGCAGGCGTCGGGCCAGCTGACCGTCTGGTCCAACTTCCATGGGCCGTTCATCATGCACCCCGTTACGGTCAGGACGCTGAACCTGCAGGAGAATAAGGTCCGCTTCATCGTGCCGCCCGATATCGGCGGCAGCTTTGGCATCAAAAGCTCGATCTTTCCCTACCTGGCGCTGATCGGCATCGCGGCCATGCACGTGCGCGGCCCTGTTAAATGGACGGAGGATCGCCGCGAGCATCTGCTGGCCAGCTCCAGCGGTACGGATCGGGTGTCCTACCTCAGCGCCGCGGTGACGAGGGGTGGTGAGATCCTGGGCATCAAGACCACGCTGTACGACAACGTCGGCGGCTACATCCGCTCGCCGGAGCCGGCCTGCACCTTCCGATCGACCGGCAACTGGGTGGGCGCTTACAAGGTCCAGAACTACGCCGTGGACATCCACGACGTGTGCACTAACAAGATGCCCACTGGCCCCAACCGCGGCTACGGGTGCCAGCAGCTGTACTTCGGCATTGAGCGGCTGGTCGACAAGATCGCCGAGAAGTTAGGACTCGATCCCGCGGAAGTCCGCCGCCGGAACCTGATCCCCGCGGAGGCCATGCCCTACACCACGCCCACCGGCGGCATTTACGATAGTGGCGATTACCCGACCGGTCTGCAGAAGGTGCTGCAGCTGGCCGACTATGAGAATCTGAAGCGCGAGCGCGACAAGGCTCGCGCCGAGGGACGGCTGTTCGGCATTGGCGTGGCCACCGTAGTCGACCCATCCGTCTCCAACCTGGGCTACGTTACCGTGGCCATCGATCCCAAGATCCGCGCCCGCGACGACTACCTGCCCAAATCCGGCGCTATGGAGACAGCCGCGGTCAAGATCGACACCCTGGGCGGTGTCACGTGCCTGGTCAATACAACGCCGCAGGGCCAGGGACATGAGACGCTGGTTTCGCAGATCGTGGCCGACGAGATCGGCGTCCGGCCTGAGGACGTGAACGTGGTCACCGAGTTCGACACCTTCAATCGTGTGTGGAGCATCGCCTCGGGCACTTATTCCAGCCGCTTCGCGTCGATTGGCGCCAGCGCGTTCGGGGTGGCCGCCCGTAAGCTGCGCACCAAGCTCATCCATATCGCCGCCCACCTGCTGGAGGCCAATGCGGCGGACATGGATGTGGAGGATGGCCAGGTCTACGTTAAGGGCACGCCCGACCGCAAGATCTCCATCAAGCGCCTGGCCGGCATCTGCCATTGGAACCCCACTCAGCTGCCGGAAGATATGGACATCACGCTGGAAGCGATGCACGTCTACAGCTTCCCGCTGGCGAAGCCGCCCGACGAGCACGACCGGGTGAACTCGTCCAATACGTACGGCTTCATCGGCGAGGTCGTAGCGGTGGAGATCGACCGAGAGACGCGCGAGGTCCAGATCAAGAAGTACGCCACGCTGCACGACGCCGGCACGATCATGAACCCAACGATCGTGGAGGCCCAGATTTACGGCGGCGCCATGCACGGCATTGCCGGGGCGCTGTACGAGGAGTTGTCGTACGGGCCCGACGGGCAGATGACGGCAGCGTCTTTCATGGACTACCTGGCGCCGACAGCCTGCGAAGCCGTGGACCTGGACATCGGACACATGGAGTCGCCGTCGCCGATTACGGCATTAGGATCGAAAGGCCTGGGCGAAAGCTCGACCATGACCGCGCCAGCCGTGATTGCCGGAGCGGTGGCGGACGCCCTCAAGCCGCTGGGCATCGACGTTCGCGAGCTGCCGCTCAGCCCGGACCGCGTGTTCAGCCTAATGGAACAGGCGGCAAGCTAGCAATCGTTACCGGCAGGACCACGCTGGTGTCACCGCGATCGGTTGGCAGGCGCGCGCCGCTGGCGAGGTCGTACAGCCCGATCTCCAGCCGGTAATTGCCGGCAGGCAGCGCCGACACGTCCAGCAAGTGGTTGTCGGGTACCTCCACCCCACCGCTGAGGAGCGAGGTTGGAAACGCTCCGCCGCCGGGCTGGGCGTCGTGTTGGGCCACTTGCTTGCCATCGGGCGAGACCATGTGCACGAACACGGTGTAATCCTTGCTCGGCGGTAGGCTGGCGTCCCAGTGCAGGGTAATCCGCAGCTGGCCTCCAACCTGCTCGATAGTGTGGCCGCTGAGCTGAAGGTTGTCTTTGAATCGGACGCCGTCCTTCGCAGCAGGCGTCTGTAAGCCGACCGGTAGGACCAGGAAACGGCCGAGTGTCACGGTCTCATTGGCCAGGCGCTGGCCATCGCCACCAATCGCCGGCAGGTGATCTCCGGGCGGCATGGGATCGATCGCGCTCAGCAGCAGCGCCTGGGCGCCGAGCATATCCGGCCGAACGCGGATGCGGTGTCGGTCGCGCACGACCTGGCCTGGCTGCCAAGCAGTCATTGGGGCACGGCCTTCGTCGGGCACCGACTGCTCCTTCCAGGTCAGCCTGCTTAGGGCGTCGACCGCGGCCACGTCGGTGGCATAGTCCTTGGGGATGGGCGCCAGGGCCCGCCAGAACAGGTCCACCTCAACCGTGTCCCCGGGCTTGCTGTGGAGCCGCGCCGGGGTGCCATAGCCTACCAGCTGCAGCGCCTCTCCGAAGCGCACCTCGGTAGGATGCTCGATGGCCCCGCTGTATGGGCCGAGGGGGGCATACGCCGGCCTCACCACCAGCGCGATGGCCCCGACGTTTAGGACCAGCAGCAGGCATGGGATGGCGACTAAAAGCCCCGATTGCCGGCGTACGAGACGGTACAGGCCGGCCGTCGCGATCAGCGCCAAGGCGGGGTAGGCTGGGAACAGCAGCCGCCACTGGTCGGCGGCTGTGTTTATCTCGACCCAGCGAGCGAGGGCCACGAAAAAGCCCACGGGCCAAAGCAGCACGAGCCAGTGCTGGAGCTTGAGACCGTTCACGGCCAGCCTCCGCACGGCCACCAAGATGCCGCCGAGAACTCCCCAGCCACCCACGACAGCCGACAGCCAGTACCAGAACCAATGGACGGGTAGGTTCGCCCAACCGAACACCGCCAGGCCGGTGTACCAGCGCTCCAGCAGCCGAACCACGGCCGAGTGGAAGTCGAGGGGCACCTGGCGCAGCATCGCCCCCGTCGCCGGCAGCATGGCGCTCCAGCCGAGCGGATCGCCCAGCAGCGCCCAATTCCGCACGTACCACCAGCCTGCCACCACCACCGCCAGGCCGGCGGCCAAGCCAACATCGCCGAACGCTCCGGGAGCCTTGGCGCGCCGCAAGCGCACGGCGTGAACAGTCATGAACGCCAGCGCGATCCCCACGGCTGCCAGTCCGCTCAGCTTGGATAGCGCCGCTGCGCCCAGCGCAACGCCCAAGAGCGCTGCCGTCCACAGCGAAGGCCCGCGGTTCAGCCAGCGCAGCAGCAGATACAGCGCCGCGGCTGATAGCGAGCCGATGGCGTTGTCCGCGTTCAGCGCACCTCCCAGGAACAGCAGTTGCGGGACGAGACCAGCCGTCGCCGCCGCAAGCCAGGCCAATGGCGCCGACAGGCCGAGCTCGACCGCGCAGCCATAGGTCGCCAGCACCGTCAGCGCTACGAACAGCAGGTTGGCGAGCCGCATCAGGTGCAGCCCCAGCAGCGCTCCCGTCCAAGGGAAGGCCTCGCGTGATGAGTGGAGATACAAGTTGGCGTTCCCGAAGTCGGTGGCGTTCTGGAAGGGGTTGTGCTGGGACTCCCAATCGGGCAGGTTGGCCGGCTGGCGCCCGGCTATCCAGGCAAAAGGCGCTTCGACCAGGTAGTACAACGGCGGCTGGCTGAACTCAGGCTGGAGGGGCGGCGGCTCGTCGCCTTGCAGCGGGATGCCGCGGCCGTCGAGCAGCCACTCGACGTAGGCGTAGTGGCCGGGCTCGTCCGGGGCCTCGAATGGCGGATCTACGATGGAATAGACCGCGGCGAGCAGGCAGCAGACGGCGACCAGTCCGGACAGCGCGGCGCGTCTCCCTCTCCCGCCGGTGCGGGAGAGGGCCGGGGTTAGGGATCCTCGAGCGGCGGCCACCCTTACCCTCTCCCGCCAGCGGGAGAGGGGACAGTTAGCTCGACAGCATTGTCCGCAAGGCGAAAGCCCGCTTGGTCGATAGCCAGCGCTCGCTTGGCAGGCGCTGCTCGGTCGTAGAGACCAACCAGCACGCGCAGCGTCTGGCCGCGTGCGTCTGGCGGCAGCGGGAGGCGCCGCTCGTCGTAAACGCGGCTGCCCGGCGGCCAATCCCGTGGCGGCAGCAGGCCCGCGATGGGATAGCCGTCGCTCTGAACGATCGGCTGGGGCGCTTCGCCCGCGACATGGGCGAAGACGGTGTAGTCGCCCGGCGCGCTGGCTATCGTGCGCCAGACGAGGTGGAGGACCAGCCCGTCGCCATCAGCCGCGGCACGTGCCTGCTCAAGGACAGCCCAGTCGCCGAAGCGAGCAGTGGGCGTGGCTGACTCGGCTCCAGGTCGCTCGACCCGGCCCGCGTACTCCAGCCGCAGGGCGCCCGGTTCGAAGCGCGTCACATACACGCCGCCGCCTTTGGCGATGCTGGCGGAGATGTCGCGCAGGCCGCCGTGCTGGCCCTGCAGGCCGTAAGCTTCATCCCAGGGCCTGGCGACGTCGTCATAGGCCACCGAATCGATCGGTAGGCGCTCGCCGGTCGCGGCGGCGATCTCCAGGTCAAGGCCAAAGTAGTCCGGCAGCATGGTCACGCCGGAATGGCCAAGTAGGAAGTCGGACTCTTTGGGCCCCAGGAATGCCGGCACGTTCACGTAGGTGCGGCCTGCCTCCGGGCCCGACTGCGCTGCCGTGGCAACGACCTGACGGACCAGCGCGGCCCCCTGATCCAGCAGCCGCTCGCGGATACTGACGAACAGCCAGCTTTGCGCCAACATGGCCAGCATCGCTGCCGAGCCGAGGATGCCCCAGCCCGAGAGGCGCTGCGGTGCAAGCGCGCAGGCCCACAGCAGGGCGATGCCCGCTGAGGCAGCGTAGAGCAGGCGCGGCGCGTCGATGACGTAGTTGGGCCAAGGCAGCAGCAGACAGGGCAGCGCTAGCGCTGCCGCGATCCACAGCAGCGCGAAGCCGGCCACCGCGAGCTGTCGGCGGATGGCAGCGAGGGCGAGCAGCGCGGCGACGATCAGGGCTGAGACGAGGACCACCTCAGCGACGTCATTCCCGGCCCGCGGCAGATGGCCGAGCAGCATGGTGAACGGGTAGCCCAGCATCTGCGCGAAGTAGGCGGCGTTCAGCTGAAGCGATGGCACATCCAGCTTCGGCGTCGACGGCCAGCGCGGCACGGCTAGCCATATCGCCAGGAACACCAGCGTCTCGCCCGCAAACGCGGCCGGCCACCGGGGCCATCCCAGCTTGCCGATCTTTCGTTGCAGCAGGAGCTCGAGTCCAATCGCGGCTGGCGTGAGCAAGGCGGCAGTGCCCTCGTGCGTCAACAGCGCCAGCCCGGCGCAGGCCAACGCCCCGGCTAAGCGCGGGCGGCTGCCCAGCGCTCGCCCGTCCCAATACAGCACCGCCGCCGCCACCGCCCACAGCGCGGCCAGCGAGTGAAACAGCGAGTCCACGAAGCCGACGACCTGATAGCTCAGCGGAAACAACACGAACAGCGCGGCCGCGAGCAGGCCCGCACCCCGGTTCAGGAGACGTCGCCCAAGCTGATACACCAGCCAACCGCAAATGATGTGGCTGGCCACGGAGAGGCCATGCAGAACAGCGAAATCGTTGCGGCCCAGCAGCTCGTAGCAGCCTTTCCAGAGCAGCAGCGTGACCGGCCGGAAATAGGGAGAGGGCCCGGCGTTGGTCAGGACATCGAGCCAGCTGCGCTCGGTGGCGCGAGGAAGGTCGAGCGCCGCGTCGAACATAATGCCAGCCTGCAGCGAGCTGCCGTAGGCGGCGAGGGTTAGGCCAATGCACACGGCCCACGGCAAAACCGTTCCTCGCCGGAGGAGCAGTTTTGCGGGCACCGCGATATTGTGGCAGGCGTACGATAGGCGGCATGCCCAGGAGCTACTGAGCCATGGCCATTACCGTCGTCAGCAGCACGATTACCCAGGAGCTGGCGGACTTTTGCGCTCGTTTGCG
>DATGVV010000158.1:0-2037 GCA_035299885.1 Chloroflexota bacterium
TCCCGAGATCGAGGTCAAGCCCATCAAGAACCAGATCGACGACCTGCTGTACCAGATCCGGCTGCGGGTCGATCGTGGCGAGCGCGTGCTGGTGACCACGCTCACCAAGAAGATGGCCGAAGACCTGGCCGATTACCTGCAGGAAATGTCGGTCAAGGTCCACTATCTCCACTCGGAGATTGAGACCATCGAGCGGGTGGAGATCCTGCGCGATCTGCGCCTGGGTGTGTACGACGTCGTGGTCGGCATTAACCTGCTGCGCGAGGGGCTGGACCTGCCGGAAGTGTCGCTGGTCTGCATCCTGGACGCCGACAAGGAGGGCTTCCTCCGCTCCGAGGGCTCGCTCATCCAAACCATCGGTCGTGCCTCGCGGCATATGAACGGCCACGTCCTCATGTACGCCGACACGGTCACCTCCTCGATGCAGCGGGCCATGGACGAGACGTACCGCCGCCGCCGCATCCAAATGGCCTACAACGAGGAGCACGGCATCGATCCCATCGGCATCTCGAAGGCCATCCGCGACATCGGCGGCCAGCTGCGAGCCGTGGCCGAGAAGAAGGCCGAGTATAGGACGGCTGAGGGCATCCCCAGGGACGAGATCGCGCGGCTCATCAAGGACCTGGAGCGCCAGATGAAGGCGGCCTCCAAAAACCTGGAGTTCGAGCGGGCCGCCCTGCTCCGCGATCAGATCGTCGAGCTGCGCCGCACCGAGCTGACCAGCGTGGTCGATCCCACGCACGATCCGCTGGTCTCACACGGCAACGGCAAGGACGCCGTCAGTGTCGCGGAGAAGGTGCTGGCCGAGCAGGCCGCGGCCGTGACCACCAGCCGCCCTCGCCGCCGCGGCCGCTACCGCTACTAACGCCTTCCGCCGTCACAGGGGGTAGTACACTGCCGCCATGCGCGGAACCATCACCTGGCAGGATCCGGCTTGGCCGGGGGCCATTCCCTTCTTGGAAATCGATCTCGACTATCTGGGCCTGATCGTTGTCGACGTCCAGTACTCGTGCGCCCATCCTGAGCGCACGCCCGGCCGCGAGCGCGCTGACCCGGAGCTGTTCGCGCGCTGGACCGCGCGCATCCAGGATCTCCTCATCCCGAACACCCAGCGCCTGCTGGCCTGGTTTCGCGAGCATGAGCGGCCGGTGATCTACACCCGCGTGGGGTCGCTGCTGCCGGACGCCGAGGACCAGCATGCCAAGCGCCGGCTGTCATGGCTGCGGCCCAGCCAGGACGCGCCGCCCTACCGATCGCCGGTTGGCAGCCCCGATTACGACATCCTGCCCGACATCGCCCCTCGGCCTGGCGAGCTGATCGTCGACAAGAACGCCTCGGGCGCGTTCAACAGCTCGGCCATCGACTTCCACCTGCACCAGCTCGGCCTGCAGACGCTGGTGATCACCGGCGTGTCCACCTTTGCCTGCGTGGACAACACCGCTCGCGACGCGGCCGACCGCGGCTACAACGTCATCCTGGTCGAGGACGCCTGCGCCGGCGCGGCCGGCCGCGAGGCTGCTCATGACGCGACGCTGCGGACCATGGCCCGCCATCTGGGCGCGGTGAAAAGCACTGCGCAGCTGCTGGATGAGCTGGACGTGATCGCCCAGCCTCGGCGCGTGCTGGCCACGGCCTGACCATGGCCAAAATTCGGTGGCAGGTGCCCAGCAAGGCCGGTTATGCCATCACCGAGTGGGACATCGAACCTCGGGCCACGGCGCTGCTGCTCATCGATCTCCAGATCGGCAACGTCGATCCGGAGCGCGGCTGCGGACCCGAGATGTGCTCCAGGTTTCCCAAGCAGGCCGGCTACTACTACGAGTCGGTCCGAAGCCGCGTAATTCCCGCGGCCGCCCAGCTGCTGCGCTTCTTCCGATCACAGCACCTGCCGGTCGTCCACACCCACACCGGGCTGGCGCTGCCCGACGGCCGCGACGTGGCCGCGTGGAGCTGGCGCGCCCAGCTAGCAGCCAGGCCGGCGAGCGTGCCCTGCCTGCTGCCGCCGGGCGATCCGGATGGCGGCGCCTGGCCCGAGCT
>DATGVV010000159.1:0-3280 GCA_035299885.1 Chloroflexota bacterium
CCGCCGGTGCGAGGCCCCACACGCGACGACAGCCTGCCGCCATCGCGCAGCCACACGTCATACAACGGCAATTCGGGCATTCTGTCTGGCGGGCCCATGTAGGCGAACACCAGGCCGCCAAACTCGTTAACGGGGTAACACGGATGCTCGATGCGGCCTTTGAAACCACTGTCCGGCAGCTCGAGCGGCATGTCCAACACCCGCCCCTCGGTATCGTAAAGCCAACCGTGATAGCAGCAGCGCAGGCCGCGCTCCTCCACACGGCCGTACTCAAGTGAGGCGCCGCGGTGACTGCAGCGGAAGAAGAGCAGCCCTGCCCGACCGGCGCCGTCTCGAAACGCCACCAGGTCCTCGCCCAGGATGCGCACCGGCTTGGGGACGTCGCGCAGGTCCTCGGAGCGGCGGGCGGGGTGCCAGTAGCGCCGCAGCAGCTCCCCGCACGGGGTGCCGGGCCCGACGCTCGTCAGGTATGGATCGGGGGCCGGGATATGAAAGCTGTAGGCGCTCCTCATCGTGCCCTCTATTTGGAAGTTATGGCGATAATACCGCCAGGATGCCGATGTCCGCGCAATCTCGCCCGCCCAGGATGTGTCCCGCTCGAGGTGGCGATCGCCGCGTCAGTGCGGGCCCGACAAGACCGGCAAGAGGAGCCGACTCCGTGCTGCGGCAGGAGCTGGAGCTGGTGGGTGAGGAGGCCCTGATGTACGCCTCAGACATCCCGCATGCTGAGATGAGGGAGAACGCGGCTGTCGAGATTTCCGGGCGGACGGACCTCACTGAATCACAGAAGCGGAAGATTCTCGGCGAGAATGCGGTCCGCTACTACGGCCGGCCCTGAGATCCCCCATTCGGGCAGTGCTCCGCGAATCGCGGCCTGGTCGTGTGCCGATTCGATTCTGTGATCCCGGTTCGACATGGTAGAGGCTCCTCAAACCGCCGCTGAAGGTTCTGCGCGGCATTCGCCCAGGAAAACCTTCGCCTCCCTGGCCAACTACAACTTCCGGATGTTCTGGAGCGGCCAGCTCATCTCGCAGGCTGGCAGCTGGATGCAGCGCATGGCCCAAGCCTGGCTGGTGCTGGACATCTCCCACTCGCCCACGGCGTTAGGAATCGTCACCGCGCTGCAATTCCTGCCGATCCTGTGTCTCACGGCCTTCGCCGGTGTGTTCGTGGACCGGTTGCCCAAATACCGCCTCCTGATCGTGACCCAGAGCCTGGCGCTGGGTCAATCCCTGGCGTTGTGGCTGCTTGCGGCCAGCGGTCACATCGGCCTGTGGCAGATCTATGTCCTGGCAGCCTTTCTGGGGCTGGTCACCGCCCTCGATAATCCGGCCCGGCAGGCGATGGTGGTCGAGGTTGTCGGCCGCGAGCAGCTAACCAACGCGGTGGGCCTCAATTCAGCCCAGTTCAACGCCTCCCGCCTGGTCGGGCCAGCTCTCGGTGGCCTGACTATCGCGGCCTGGGGAGTGACTGTCTGCTTCTTTCTCAACGCGGCCAGCTTTCTGGCAGTGCTGGTTGGGCTGCTACTGATGAAGCCGGAGCTCTTTCATCACCTGCCGCAACGGCGCTCCAGCCGCTCCGTGCTCCAGCAGATGGGCGAAGGAATGCAGTTCGTGTTCGGCACGCCGAAGATGGCGGTCATCATCATTCCGCTGGCCTCCTTGGCCTGCTTTGGCTACAACTTCCAGATCATCACGCCACTACTCGCCCGTGACGTCCTCCACATTGGCGCAGAGGGCTTCGGAGCACTCACCGCGGCGGCGGGCATTGGCGCGCTGCTGTCCGCGCTGGCCGTTGCAACTCGGGGCAGCTCCACCATGCGCCTCCTGCTGCTGGCGGCTGGCGTCTTCGGCGCGGTGGAGTTTGGCATCGCTTTCTCTTCATGGGCCGTCTTGACATTCGTGCTGCTGATCGTCACCGGCTACGCTGGCCAGACGGTCAATGCCTCGGCCAACACCATGCTCCAGCTGGGCGCTCCCGACGATTTGCGAGGCCGCGTCATGGGCGTGTACACGATGTTCTTCGCGGGTATGACGCCGATAGGTTCATTATTCACGGGCCTGTTGGCCAGCGCGGCCGGCATCCGGCCGACGATTGCCGTCGAAGCCGGGCTGTGCCTGTGTTCGGTCGTTGTCGCGCTGCTGTTCGGCCGCTTGAAGCCGGCTGAAGCCTGATCAGCTCGCCAGCGCGGCGCTGACCTCGACCAGGACCGTCTGCTGAATGGATGATCGGCCCCAGGCGGTCCCGTCATCGCTGGTAAGCGCGTTGGCGCAGCCGCGCACCTCCACGCCGTCGTCATCCCAGGTCGTCCAGGCCCCGGACGGCAGCATGGCCACGCCCGGCATGAGGTTGTCGCTGGTCCGCAGCGGCACCCGCACTTCACCACGCTCGTTCCATACCCGCACCGGGTGGCCCGGGCGCAGCCCGCGGCTGGCGGCGTCCTCCGGGTGCAGCGTGACGGCCTGTTCGTCGTCGAAGACGTTGTCCAGGGTGGAGTTGATACGGTTCTTGTGCTTAGGCGACAGCAGTTGCAGAGGGAAACGGGCGCGCAGCGGATCGGTTGGTCCTTCGGACAGCTCCAGGTAGCGGGGGATGGGCGGCACCAGCAGGTCATTGCGCTGAGCCAGCCGCTCGCTGTACAGCTCGATCTTGCCCGACGGCGTCGGGAACGGCAGCCCCTGCTCCACCTGCTCTCGAAAAGCTACGTACGGCTCCGCGCCCTCGGGGTCGTCTTCGCCGGGATCGACCGTCCAGTGCAGGCCGGCCTCGCGGAAGGCGTCGTAGTCCGGGATGCCGGCCCGCGCCGCTATCCAGCGCAGCCAGGCGTCCTCATCGCGGCCCTCGGTGTAGGAGCTGCCCAGGCCTACACGGTCCGCCAGCTCGGCAAAGATGTCGATGTCGTTGCGGGTCTGGCCCTGCGGCCGGATGGCTTGCTGCTGGTACAGATAAAAGCAGCCGATGCTGTCATAGGGCTTGAGGATGTCGTTGCGCTCCACGAAGGTGGTCGCCGGCAGGACGACGTCGGCATACCTCGCCGTGGGCGTCATGAACTGCTCGTTCACCGCCAGGAAGTCCAGCGCTTCCAGGGCAGCGGCGGTCTTGTGGGTGGCCGGATGCTGGCCCAGCGGACTGCCGCCAACGACGTACATGGCCCGCGGCCGGGCGGGGTAGCCGGCCGTCTCGCCGTTGAGGACGCAGTCGGCCCAGCGATAGATCGGCACCGTTTCCTTGAAGGGGTTGGACGGGACAGGGAGGGCCGCCTCGCTGCCGGGGCCAGGCC
>DATGVV010000160.1:0-1527 GCA_035299885.1 Chloroflexota bacterium
CTGATCGCCGTCGCTGCCAGCCTCTTCCTTCATGGAACTGATCGGACTGTGCGGCTGGGGAGCGCGGCATTCCTGGTCGTGGCGGTGCCTTCGATGCTGCTGAGCTTTTCGCGCGGCGGCTATCTTGCGATGGCCGCAGTCGCGGTCGGATTGGCGCTGTCGCACCGGCGCCGGCTCTGGCTGCTGGCGGGCTTTGCAGCCGCGGGGGTCCTGCTGGCTCTCATCCCACCGATTTACAAGCGGCTCTCCGTCGAGTTTCAGGTCGTAAACGGCACCACCTTCTTCGGCCGGGCAGGCCGCCTCGACCTCTGGTCCGCAACGCTGCAAATGCTTCGCGAGCACCCCATCTTCGGAGCTGGGCTGTCAGGCTTCGCGGACCGCATTGCGCCTTTCTGGAACGCGACTCATCCAGAGCGCTTCATCGACCCCCACAACATCGTGCTGAACTTCTGGGTCGAGACCGGCCTTCTTGGCGTGATCGCATTCGGGTGGTTGTTCGTGGTAACGGCAAGACGGGCGTGGGACGGCTGGACGAAGAGCGAGGCCGACTGGCGGCCGATATTCCTCGGCTTGCTGCTCGCGATGCTGGCCATCCTGGTTCATGGCCTGGTGGACGTGCCCTACTTCAAGAACGATCTAAGCCTGGAGTTCTGGGTCCTCGCTGGACTTGTCGCCGCCGGCGGCCTCACATTGAACCGGCGCGCCCACCCACAAGGCTCTGTGGCAGCCGCTTGACGCTCTCTCTGAGTTCGGGACCGATCAACGCGTATGCGGCCAGCACGAAGGCAGCGGAGCTGATCAAGTAAGCCAGCGCGAGGCTGCCGATTGAATACGAGCCCGGAATCGCGATCAGCCACCACGTCAGCCCGTAGGCAAGCCCGCCCACGACGAGGACCCTGAAGTAACTCACGAACCACGCAAGCGCCTGCAGCTCCAGGATTTGCTTACAAACCCTAGGAACCAGGTAGCCCATCGCGAAGGCGTTGTAGAAAACCCAGGAGAGCCCGGCGCCCACAAGTCCCAGCCAGTAGATGAGGGCGATGGTGACCGGAAGTGCCACGAACAGCGCCAGCAGGTTCATGCGGGATGCGATCTGGGGCATGCCGGCTGATATCGAGATCAGATAGGGCATCGTGATCCCGGCGTTGAGCAGGTTTCCGAGGCAAAGCAGCGCCGTTGGAACCAACAGGCGGTGGGCCGCGCTCGCATTGAAGAGGTAGGCGTAAGCGGGGGTGGCGGCGAAGATTATCCCGGCGTACAGCGGCACGGTGCCAAACACGATCACGTCGTGAAGCTTTCGGTACTGGCTCAGAAGCTCCGCTTTGTCGCCGCTCTTGAACATCCTCGATAGGGACGGGAACGCGGCCTGAGTGATGGCCGAGATCACCAGCGTCGACCTTTGCACTGTGGACGATGCAAAGCCATACAGACCCAGGTCGGCCACCGGCAGCAGCTTGCTGACGATGACCTTGTCGGCCTGGGTCTGGACAAGCGCCAGCACCGAGATCGCGGTCATGTGCCCGCTGA
>DATGVV010000161.1:0-2330 GCA_035299885.1 Chloroflexota bacterium
CCGACTACCACAGCTACAAGGGCCGGCCGCAGGTTCCGGAGCACCTCAAGAATGTGCAGTCCTATGGCTGCATCGAGCGAGGCGATCTAGCGGCCGGTTTTGCTGAGGCAGACGAGATCGTCGAAGGCACCTACATCACGCCCATGACCCACCAGGCCTACATCGAGACACACGCCGCCGTCGTCTCGATTGACGGCGACGGCAGGGTCCACATCTGGGCGCCGCAGAAGAACCCGTTCCGGCTCCGGACCATGATGGCCGAGGCGCTCGGCCTGCCCGAGGAGCAGGTGGTCTACGAGTTCACCCGGATGGGCGGCGACTACGGCAACAAGGGCGCGCTCATGGACGCGCCGCTGTGCTACTACCTGGCCAAAGCGTGCGGCCGGCCGGTGCGCATGGTCATGACCATGACCGAAGAGTTCTTGGCCCTCAGCCCGCGCCACCCCGGCTACATGCAGCTGCGCACCGGCGTCAAGCGCGACGGCGTCATCACCGCGCACGAGGCTCGGCTGGTGTTCGATGGCGGCGCCTACGCGGCCTACAAGCCGGTGCCGGCGGTGGACATCGGCGGCTGGCGCAAGGCCGGCGGCTGCTATCGCATTCCAAACTCCAGGATCGAATCGATCCTCGTCTATACCAACCACCAGCCGGGTGGCTTCATGCGGGCGCCGGCGGACTCGCAGGTCATCTTCGCCCTCGAGAGCCATGTGGACGAGATCGCCCATCACTTGGGAATGGACCCGCTCGCGTTCCGCCACCACAACCTGCTGCGGCAGGGCGATGCCAACGCCATTGGTGAGGTTTGGCGCGACATCCGCGCTCGCGAGGTCCTGGATGCGGCCGTGGTGGGCTCGAACTATGGAAAGCCCAGGCCTCGGCCCAACGTGGGGCGAGGCGTGGCCATCACTCACCGGCACATCGGCGGCGGTGATGGCGAGGCCATCCTGCGCTTCCTGGCGAATGGATCCATCACCCTGATGACCGGCACGCCCGATGCCGGCATGGGCGCGCACACCATGCAGCAGCAGGTCGCGGCCGCAATCCTGACGGTGCCGCTGGAGCAGATCACGGTCGAGTTCGGCAACAGCGACGTCATCCCCCTCGACCCGGGCATCGGCGCGGGCCGGACCACCCACGTCAGCGGCCGGGCCGTCCAGGCCACCGCGGAGAAGGCCGTGGAAGAGCTGCGTGGCTGGGCCGCCGAGCTGCGCGGCTGGCCCGAAAATGAAATCGTGCTCGAAGATGGCATGTTCAACCTCCGGGACGCAGGCGATCAGCCCGTCAGCATCGATCAAGCCGCCGCCGAGGCCATCCGCCGCAAGGGCGAGCCGCTCGAGATCCGCGGCTCTTATTCCGGCGGGTGGGCCGAGGAGTCGTGCTTCAACGCCCAGGTTGCCGAAGTCGAGGTCGACCCCGAAACCGGCCAGGTGACGCTCCTGCACCTCAGCGCCGCCTGCGATCCGGGCACGATTATCAATCCGGTAACCGCCGAAGGCCAGATGGAGGGCGCCATCATCCAGGGCCTGGGACTGGCATTCACCGAGGAGATGCTGCTGGACGATACCGACGGCCGAGTGGTCAATCCCAATTTCAGCGAGTACAAGATCCCGACGCTGCCCGACATCCCGCCGCTGCGCGTGCAGTATCTGGAAGACGCTCCCGGCCCGCTGCCATTTGGTGGCCGGGCCCTCGCCGAGCACGGCCACATCCCCACCGGCCCGGCCATCGCCAACGCCATCCGCGACGCCGTTGGCGTGCGCATCACCTCGATGCCCTTCTCGGCAGAAAAGGTCTTTCAAGCCCTGAAAGCTTCACGCTCATCGACGAGGATCAGCGGCAGATGAGGGCTGGGAGCTTAACGGATGTGTCGATATGGGGTATAGAAAATGCCGGCGAGCGCCACAGTGGCAGCCACGATGAGGCCCGCCAGGGCGAGACTGATCGGCGCCCCAAACTGCTCGACGGCCCAGGCTAGGGGCAGCGCCCCGAAAGGCGAAACGGCGAACGTGATCTGGTAGATGCTCATCACACGGCCATAGAAGCGCGGTTCGGTGTTGCCCATGATCAGCGTGTTGTTCAGCGCGTTGTACGCGGCCAGATTGAAGCCGACGAACACCAGCGCCACCAGAGCGACGGGAAACGAGGGGGCTAAGGCGAAGCCAGCCAGGAATAGGCCGAAGGCAGTGCCAAATATCAGCTGCAGCAGCGCTGGCCGGGACGATTGCGACAGAGGGGCGACCGATACCGCGCCGGTGATCGCGCCCAGGCCAAAGCAAATCATCAGCACGCCTAGGCCGCCCGGGCCAACGTGAAATATGCGCTCCGAGAAC
>DATGVV010000162.1:0-3647 GCA_035299885.1 Chloroflexota bacterium
CCATGGAGCCGGCGCTCATCCTGCCTGACGTGAAGGACCCGAAGACGTGGCGCGGTGGGGCGATGGAGTTCCTCGATCCCGATCACCAATTGCTGGTCATGTCGCCGTTCCAGCGCGGCACGATCTTCTTCAATCCCAAAATGGCAAAGTCGGAAGACTTCAAGACATATAAAGACCTGCTCGATCCCAAATGGAAGGGCAAGATCGTGCTCGATGATCCCAAATCCGGGCCAGGGCACGCGACGTTCGTGTTTTTTTATTTGCACCCCGACCTTGGGCCGAGCTTCATCAAGGCGCTGGGTCAGCAGCAGATAACGCTCGTCAAGGACTATCAGCAGGAAGTTGACATGGTCGGCCAGGGTCGCTACCCCGTCCTTCTTGGCGGGGCCGACTTCATCGCCGTCGCCCGCGCGCGGCAGGGTGTCCCGGTTGAGATCGTCGATCCGCGTGGCCTGAAGGAAGGCTCCGACGTCAGTCCGGCGAACGGGACGGTGGCGCTCGTGAACCAGCCGGCCCATCCCAATGCCGCAAAGGTGTACCTCAACTGGTTGCTTTCGAAAGATGGGCAAACGGCCTTTGCGAAAGCAAACGGGTACATTAGCGCCCGCGTGGATGTGCCGACCGATCACGCCCCAGCCTGGCGCGTGCCGCAACCGGGCGCCATCAAGTCGTACGATGCTCAGGCACTCGCCGTAAGAGAGAAGGTCCTGGCCGCGGCTGAGGATGCATTTGGCCATTGACGCCGCAGGATTTGGGAGGAGAAGGACAACGCGGATGAAGAACCAATGGCTGGGTAGCGCGACGGTGCTGCTGGCGCTGACGCTCATGGGCTGCGGCGGCGCTGCTCCCGCGTCAGCGCCTGCGACGGCCAGCTCGGCAGCACCCGCGACGGCCAGCTCAGCAGCGGCCAAGCCCACGGTTAGCTCGGCCGCGGCGAAGCCCGCCGGCTCGCAAGCGCCAGCCGACTGGCAGCAGACAGTCGAAGCCGCCAAGAAGGAGGGCACCGTCGCCGTGTTTGGGCCAGATGGCACCGATATGCGCGACGTGCTCACGGCGCCCTTCGAGAAGGAGTTCGGGATCAAGGTCGAGTATATTGGCGATCCGGGGCCGGGCATTCCGCCACGCATCAACGCCGAGCGAGGGGCGGGAAAGTTCCTGTGGGACATTGTCGTTGTCGGCACGAGCACCGGCCTTACGGCTCTCATCCCCAGCAAGGTCCTGGACACCATGGAGCCGGCGCTCATCCTGCCTGACGTGAAGGACCCGAAGACGTGGCGCGGTGGGGCGATGGAGTTCCTCGATCCCGATCACCAGATGCTGGTCATGTCGCCCTTCCAGCGTGGCACGCTGTTCATCAATCCCAAGATGGCAAAGCCGGAAGACTTCAAGTCCTACAAGGACCTCCTCGACGTCAAGTGGAAGGGCAAGATCGTGCTCGATGATCCCCGCAAGTCAGGGCCGGGCCAAGCGACGTTTACGTTCTTCTATTTGCACCCCGACCTTGGGCCGAGCTTCATCAAGGCGCTTGGCCAGCAGCAGATGACCGTCGTCAAGGACTTCCAGCAGGAAGTTGACATGGTCGGCCAGGGTCGTTTCCCGGTCCTCCTTGGCGGGGCCGACTTCGTCGTCGTGGCCAGGGGGCGGCAGGGTATCCCCATCGAGGTGGTGGATCCGCGTGGCCTGAAGGAGGGCTCAGACGTCAGTCCGGCGAATGGATCGGTGGCGCTCGTGAATAAGCCGCCACATCCGAACGCGGCAAAGGTGTACCTTAACTGGCTGCTGTCGAAAGAAGAGCAAACGGCCTTCGCGAAGGTAAACGGCTACATCAGTGCTCGCGTCGACGTACCCACGGATCACGCCCCCGCCTGGCGCGTGCCCCAGCCCGGCGCTATTAAGACGTATGATGCCCAGGCCATCGCGGTAAGAGATAAGGTGCTGGCGGCAGCTGAGGATGCGGTTGGCAAATGACGCCGAGAATTTGATCAGGAGGTAGGGATGGCGATTGAAAGCCTGCTGGCTAAGCCGGCCGCCGTCGACGACGAGCTCAAGAAAGCACGGATGGGGCCTGAAGCCGTCCGGATCGTGATCGACACCTTCAAGCAGGAGGGCATTGACCTCATCGTCACCTTGCCCGAGGAGCCAACGTTCTCGCTGACCGACGCCATCCGCAAGGACCCCTACTTCACCGCGGCTACCGTCACGGACGAGAGTACAGGGATTGCCATGTGCGCAGGGGCGGCGCTGGGGGGCCGATCGACCGTATTCGTTACCGGGATCGCCGGGCTGCTGGTCAGCACATGGGCGTTGGCCCAGATGGGCATGGTCTTTGGTGCGCCCTTCCTGATCGTGGCGTCGTACCGGGGCGATTTCGGCGATCGGACGGGCATCCCCGGCTCTCAGCTGGCGATGTTCAAGCGTGTAGCCGAACCGCTGCTGTCTACACTGAACGTTCCCTACCAGATCGTCGACCAGGAGAGCAAGCTCAAGAAAGCCATCGTCGACAGTCACTTCGCATGCCACAGCTATGCCACCCCTGTCGCGCTCATGCTGACCGGCGAGGTGCTGTGGTGATTTACCCCACCTCGGTAAACTCGGCGGGGACCCCGTCATGATGCGGCGTTACGACTGCTTGGAGAAGCTCGCCGGCTGGGTCGACGACCATATGTTCGGCGTCACCAGTCTCTCCAGCAACACGGCCATCTGGTCTGAGGTGCGTACCAACGGTCCTAATTTCATGGGCATGAACATGGGCTTGTGCGTACCCTTTGCGCTTGGCCTGAGTATGGCTTTTCCGCGGCGGACAGTCATCGCGCTGGACTCCGATGGCAGCTTGATGAACAACACCAGCTCACTGCTGAGCGTGGGCGACTTGCGCCCGTCGAACCTGGTCATCATCGTTATGGACAACCAGTCCTACGCTCGGATGGGACCCACCGCCTCGTCACGAAACGCCGACCTGGAGGCGATTGCTCGCGGCGCCGGCATCGAACATACGGCCACAGTCCGCACCGAGGCCGAATTCGAGCAGCACGTCAAGCCCGCCCTGCGCCAGCCAGGTCCGAGCTTCTTCCGCGTGATCGTCGAGGCCGAAACCGAGCGCCTCGTCGGCAACCGACGCCGCGTCTACGGCCAGGCGATGAAGGCCCGTTTTATCGAGACGGTCTCAGAACATCCTGACTACCAGAAGTGGAACGAAACCGCCACGCTGGCTGCTGCCCGCCAGGCAGTTTCGGACTCTTAGGCTGGACGGATCCTTCGCTGCGCTCAGGATGACATTGCCAATGGCAATGTCAGTTTCCCGCGATCCCCAGCTTGCCGCCAAAGCGGCGCGCCAGCGCCGCGGCGGCGACGACCATGACGACCGTCAGGATAGCCACTACCGTGGCCTTCTCGAACTGCCCACTGTAAGCGAAATCCAGCGACAGCAGGGCCAGTGTCCGCGATTGGCTGGAGCCCAGCAGCACCACAGTGCTGATGTCGCGCGCGGCCGATATGAAGCCGATCAGGGCGACCGTGACCAGCGTCGGCGCTAGCAGCGGGAGAATCACCCGGCGGTAGGTCTGCAGCCACCCCCCGCCGACGATGCGCGACGCTTCCTCCAGTTCGTCTCCTAACTGGAGCAACACGCTCTTGGACAGCTGCACGCC
>DATGVV010000163.1:0-7201 GCA_035299885.1 Chloroflexota bacterium
CTCGACCGGCGACAGGTCGCGGCGCGCATAGCTCTCCAGCAGGTCCGTCGCCGAAAGCCGCCACAAATCGCCTTTCACGAGCGCCGGGATTATATGCTGGTTTCATGCCGACTATCGACGCCGACGCGCACGTCATCGAGAGCGAACACACCTGGGATTACCTGGAGGGCGCCGATAAGCGCTTCCGGCCGATCCCCAGCTCGGTCGAGAACAACGGCCGCACCCAAAGTTTCTGGGTGATCGATGGCCGGCTGATCCCGGGTCGCGACAACGTCGGCCAGGACACACCCCAGGAAGCGCGCGAGATGGCCGACATCGAGCGCCGGCTGAAGCACATGGATGAGCTTGGGGTCGACGTCCAGGTGCTGTACCCCACCCTGTTCCTGCGGCCCATAACCAAGCGCCCGGATGCTGAGATCGCGCTATGCCGAGCCTATAACCGCTGGCTGGCCGACATCTGGCATAAGGGCAAGGGTCGGCTGCGCTGGGCGGTCCAGCTGCCGCTGCTGAGCATGGACGAGGCCCTCGAGGAGCTCCGCTGGTCCAAGGCCAACGGTGCCTGCGCCGTTTTCACGCGCGGCCTGGAGACCCATTTCCCGCTGCACAACCCGTACTTCTTCCCACTGTTCGAAGAGGCTCAGCGGCTGGGCATGCCCATTGGCGTCCATTCCGGTGTTGGCAACTTCGAGGTAGTTGAAGCGTTTGGGCCGGACGACACCTTCCGCGGGGCCAAGCTAATGGTCATCGGCGCCATCCACGCGCTCATCATGCACGGCGTCCCGGCGCGTTTCCCGAAGCTGCGCTTCGGCGCCATCGAGGTCACCTCGCAATGGGTGCCGTACCTGCTGAAGGATTTGCGGATGCGCTGGCAGCGTATGCGGCAGCGCCTGCCCGAAGGCCAGGAGCCCGGCGCCGATCTCTTCCGCGCCGACCAGATGTACGTCGCCTGCCAGACCGACGACGACCTGTCGTACGTGCTCAGCTACGCCGGCGAGGACAACATCATGATTGGCTCGGACTACGGCCACGCCGACACGGCCAGCGAGATCGCCGCCCTGCAGCGGCTGCGTACCAGCGGCCAGATCGATCCGGCCGTGATCGACAAGATCCTGTGCGCCAACCCGGCGCGGTTCTACGGCCTGGAGTAGCTAGCGCGCCGCTTCGCGGCGGAGGGCCTCGCGCTCCTTGTTCTGGCCCCACTGGATGCGGGCCAAGCCCAGGCCGACGTAGATCACGAGCGTGACGCCGGACACCAGCCCGGCGGCCAGGTCGCCGTAGAAGCTGGCCGTGGGCGGCTTGAAGATGCCGATGGGGTTCGAGCCCAGCCACTGGTCCACCAAGTTGAAGGCCCAGGCGGGCACGTTGGCCAGCAGCACCACGGCAAGCAGGAACCACAGGGCGGCTTCGACGAATGCTCCGGTCCAGGTTCGCGTCCACATGGTTACTTCAGCGTCTCCAGGAAACTGACCACGTTGTTGAGCTCCTCGTCGCTCAGGCCCAGCTTTGGCATGGCCGTGCCTGGCTTGGCCGTTTGGGGATCGTTGATCCACTGCTTGAGGAACTCGGGATCGTTGGGGAAGTTGTTGTACATCTGGCTGGCGATGTGCGTCAGGTTGGGGCCAACGGTGCCCACCGCGCCCTGCACGCCCTCGATGGTATGGCAGGCCGTGCAGCCTTTGCTGGTGAACACCTGCTTGCCGGCGTCGGCGTTGCCTTCTTTGAACGGCTGCGCGCCGGTTTGGATGCTGATGATGCCAGTTCCGGCAGGGCCAGGCGTGGGATTGGCGATGGCCGCAGACGCGCTCACCGGCGGCGCCGGAGTTGCCTTAGCGAACTCGGCCGGCAGCTGCGCGGTCTGCTTGGCCACGAGGTCCCATTCCTGTGACTCCAGGAACTTGACCACGTAATCGACGTCGATGTCGCGCAGCGGCCCGCCAAAGCGCTCCGACCAGGTGGGCATGACCACGGCGCCGGGCGCGGGATGGCCGCCCAGTGGCGGCCGGCCGGCCGAGATCGTGGCGCGCAGGTAGTCCTCAGTCCGGCTCTTCGTCCAGGGCACCTGCTGCGGCTTGCCGTCGGCGCCAACCTCGGTCACGAAGCCGCGCAGCGGCGGAGCGCCGGTGGCCTTGCCGGTGGTGGGCTGGGTGGCGTTGCCCTGGCCCTGCACGCCATGGCAAGGCGAGCAGTTGCCGGCGAACAATGCCGCGCCGCGCTCGACCGACTCCTGCTCCTCCGAGATCGTGAACTGGTACTGCCGCTGGCTCTCGAATAGGTAGTAGACGGGGACGATCAGCACGATCAGCGTCGTCAGGATGACGCTGATGAGCAGCCGCCTATCCACGAGCGGCTCCGCCGCGGGGGCCGGGAGTCAGGAGTTGGGAGTCGGAGGCTGACCTGGGACCTGGGACCCGGGACCTGGGACCCATCATGTGCAACGTGGTCCCCTTGGAGTCTCGTCGATGGTCTTAGTGCCGTGGGGCGGGCCAGTGATCAGGTTGGTGGTGTCCACCGTGACGCTGTCGCCGTTGACCTCCGCTTTGAAGCGGTCCAGACCCCGCGGCGCTGGGCCTTCGACCCACTCGCCGTGCAGGTTGTACGTCGAGCCGTGGCAGGGGCATTCGAAGCGGCCCGATTGGTTGCAGTAGGGCACGGTGCAGCCGAGGTGTGGGCAGGTATGGTACAGCGCCTGCACGGTCTTGTCGAAGTCCGTCAGGTTGACGACCCAGCTCTTGATCTTGAGCACGTGTACGGGCTCGCCCTTCTGCGGCGTGACGGCCGGGAAATCAGCCAGCTTGCCGACGTCGACCAGCGAGCCGAGGCCGCCCTTGAGAACCGGCCACAGGAAATTGAGCGAGGTGGCCAGGAACTCCACCGTGGCAAGACCGATGGCGCCGCCGAGCATCAGGCGCAGCGCGTTGCGGCGCGATACGGGCTCCGATACGTAGCCGCCGGGCGCGTGGGCTGGGGCAGCAGTGCTCATTCTTGGCTTGTCTCCGGGGTGTAGTAACGCTGCGCCGCGGGATCGCGCGCCAGGCGCAGCAGTAGGTACAGGCCGACTACTGTGCCGAACAGCGGCAGAAAGATCATGCTCACGGCCAGCATGCCGTAGGTCCTGGTCAGGCTGTAGCGGCGCTTCGGCGCCTCCACCAGGTAGACCATGTACAGCTGGCTCAAGAACAGGATGGCGAACACCACGATTGGCAGGAGCGTGTTCTGCGGCACGCACCAGCCGGAAGCGCCGCCGGCGCACAGCTGGCTCGGCCCGAGCTCTTCCTTGTACAGCGACATGATGAAGAAGAACACCAGGTAGCCGGCCAGCGAGGCGGCGAACAGACCCCACCACATCAAGCAGCCGATCGCGGCCGGGTAGCGCTGCCGATCCCGCGAGTAGCTCCGCTGAAGGACTCTGCTCATAGGCTGAAGAAAATCCCGTCCCAGGGCCAGGTCCAGCTGTAGCCCGGACCGCGGAAGGCGACGCCGAAGATGGTCACCACCAGGGCCGACATGATGAACAGCGAGAACAGGCAGATGGCCAGCTTCCGGTCTTGCGGCCGCGTGCTGGGATTCCTATCAATCAACGGGACGATGGCGAGGCCCAGCAGGACGAACGTCGGGATGAGCACGCCAGCCACCACCGGCGGGAAGTAGTGCAGCAGCTCCTGCAAGCCGAGGAAGTACCACGGCGCCTTGGCTGGGTTCTCGGCCACGTTGGGGTTGGCCTGCTCCAGCAGCGGGGCGTTGTAGAAGATGCTGAAAAAGATGATCAGGATGGTGATGAAGGCCGCCGCGATGAACTCCATGGACACCAGGTGCGGCCAGGCGTCGACGGTGTCCTCCGGCTCCTTGTCGACGCGTGTGACGCCTTCCTGCCGGACCAACGCCAGCAGGCGGTAGCGCTTCTCGACGCCGTACGGATCGGGCGGCAGCTTCGGCGGAGTGGGTGTGGCCATTTTGCTCAGCTCTTCCTAACCAGCGATCGTCGTGTCCAGCGGCTCTTTGCGCCAGTACTCTGCGCGTTCGAGTTCGATGCTCTCCAGGATGTCGGGGATGGGGCCGGAGATGCCTCCGTCCTTGCGCACCCGCCAGAAGTGGATGGCCAAGCCAACGCCCAGCAGCAGCGGCAGGAAGATGACGTGCAGCACGTAGAAGCGCAGCAGCGCGTTCGGCCCCACGCTCGTGCCGCCCAGCAGCAGCGTGTGCGCCTGGTAACCGACCAGCGGCGCGTAGCCGGCCATATTGGTGCCGACCGTGATGGCCCAGAAAGCAAGCTGATCCCAGGGCAGCAGATAGCCGGTGAAGCTCAGCAGCAGAGTGGCCAGCAGCAGGGCCACGCCGATCATCCAGTTGAACTCCCGCGGAGGCTTATAGCCGCCCTGGTAGAAGACACGGATCATATGCAGGCAGACCGTGATGACCATCAGGTGTGCGCCCCAGCGGTGCATGTTGCGGGTCAGCAGCCCAAACGTGACCTCGGCGTTGATGGCCTTGATGCTGGGATAGGCCAGGTCGGCCGAGGGCGTGTAGAAGAACATCAGGTACACGCCTGTAACCGTCAGCAGCAGAAAGAGGTAGAAAGTGATGCCGCCCAAGCCGTAGGTCCAGGTGAACTTGGCGGCGTGCTTCTTGACTTTGACGGGATGCAGGTGCAGGAAGACGTTGGACATGATGACCAGCGCCCGGTTGGGCGGGTCGTCCGGGTAGCCGTGACGGAAGATGGCCTTCCAAAGCTGGCTCTCGACTACCACCTGGCGCATCTCAGAGCCGCTGGGAGGCTTGGGGAGGACCTTCACTTCAAACTCCAGATGAAGCTGGCAGGCATCCGCCTGAGGCGGACCCACTCGCTACAGACTACGCGGCCTCTGCTGGCGCAGACATAGGGCACGTGCCCTAATTTTAGACTGGGGTCCCCGCCGGGTTCACCGAGGCGGGGTGCTTTAGGGCAGGTACTTCAGTGGGTTGTAGCCGGAGTAGCTGCCGCCCTGGAAGATCGAGAAGTGCACGTGCGAGCCGGTCGATCTCCCGGTGGAGCCCATCAGCATGATGGTGTCGCCCTGGTCCACGTACTCGCCAGCATGCACCAGCAAGCGCGACGCATGGCCGTACAGCGTCTGCAGGCCATCGCCGTGGTCGATACGCACCATGTAGCCGTAGCCGGAGTTATCCCAGGCGGAGGACACAACCCGGCCGGCCTGCACGGCGTGCACCGGCGTGCCGACCGAGTTGGCGATGTCGATCCCGTTGTGCCACCCCGAGAAGTAGGTGGTCAGCATGCCGGTAGCAGGCCAGATGAAGCTGGGTGAGCTGGCCGGCCGTGGCGCGGGCGCGGCTTTGGCTGGAGCCGTCTCAGATTGGGCCGATAGGGCCGGCGCGGCCGGGCTGGCCGGCTTGGCCCCTGCTACGGGTTTGCTGTCGGCCTGGGGCGCTGCGCCTGCGCGCGGCGTGTCCTTGAGGATGGCCACGGCCACGTCCGGATCGGACGGCACCAGCACCAGTTGATCGCCCGCCAGCTCGCGCGTCCGTGGGTCGAGCTTGTTGGCGGCGATGACGCCCTCAGGTGTACTCGAGTACTGCTGGGCCAACCCGTCGACGGTATCGCCAGGCCGGGTAGCAACGACCCGGCCGTTCAGCGATGGGATGACCAGCGTCTGCCCGAGTGACAGGATGGTGTTCGCTTTCAAGTTATTTGAGGCCAGCACGGTCGCCTCGCTGACCCCAGTATCGAGTGCCAGCTTGTAAGCGCTGTCGCCCTTCTCGATTGCGTGGATAGTCAGGTCTGGCGAGGCCTTCTGCGGCGGCAGCACGGCCGAGCCCACCAGCGGCATGGAGTCGTGCGGCGCGGTGTCCTTGACGCGTAGCTGCTCCGGCGGGACCTTTGACAGATCGGGAATGCGCAGGCGCAGGCCGACGTTCAGCGCGTCGGAGCTGCTGAAGCCGTTGAACGCCAGCAGCGCTTCCTCGTTCACGCCCACCCGGCGCGCGATGGCGGTCAGCGTGTCGCCCGGCTGGACGGTGTAGCTGCTGTCGCTGCCCTGGTTCGTGAAGGGGATGGCACGGGCGACGATGGCCGTCTTGCCACTGAGGCCCAGGCTGTCAGATGCCGCGGCGGCGGCCAGCGGTGGGGCGGCGACCTCGGCCGGCGCTCGGTTCAGCATGGCGCTGCCGGCCAGGACGGCCGTTGCCAGCACCAGCACCGACATGTGGACGGTGGCCCGGCGCTGCAGATAGGTGCCCAGGTCGGCCGTCGGCCAGCGGTTGGAGAGGGTGGAGAGGTTGGGCTGGAGCGTTGCTAGGGTGTAGGGGAGGTTGCTCCATGGAAATGAGGGCTGAAACTCTTCGACTGAGACCTGTACGTAGTCGTCAATCGGCGACCGGCGCATAGCACTCCTTCGCGGCCAGGATGGTAGGCACGCGGGCTTCTCGTCCCCACGTATCTACATCGAGGCGCTCCCTCTTATCAGGGCCACTTTCGGCACTCTGGGCCCTGCTGGGAACGCGCGGGCGGTCGTCACTGAACGCCCTAAAGCTGTGAGGATGCTAGGCCGGCCGGTACTCTAGGGGCCAGTCCCTAGTACTTGTGGGCTAGAACAAAAAAGCTAGGGAAGAGTCTCTAGAGGATGTCTTTGGAGAGCGTCGCCAGGAACTCTTTGTTTTCGGTTGTCTTGGACAAGCGCTGCAGCATCAGCTCGGTGCCCTCGGTGCCGCCACCGATGGCGGAGATCATGCGCCGCATCAGCCACACCTGCCGCAGAGTGGTGTCATCGAACAGCAGCTCTTCGCGACGGGTGCTCGAGCGCTGGATGTCGATGGACGGGAATACCCGCCGTTCCGACAGCTTGCGATCCAGGAACAGCTCCATGTTGCCGGTGCCCTTGAACTCCTCATAGATGACCTCGTCCATGCGGGAGTTGGTGTCGATGAGGCAGGTGGCGATCATGGTCAGGCTGCCGCCGCCTTCGATGTTGCGGGCAGAGCCGAAAAAGCGCTTGGGCGGCTGCAAGGCGCTGGGGTCGACTCCGCCGGACAGCGTGCGGCCGCTGGGCGGGACGTCCAGGTTGTAGGCGCGCGTCAGCCGGGTGATGCTGTCCAGCAGGACCACCACGTGGCGCCCGGCCTCGACCAGGCGGCGGGCCCGCTCCAGGGCCATGCCGGCCACACGGGTGTGGTTCTCGGTGGGCTCGTCAAAGGTCGAGGCGATGATCTC
>DATGVV010000164.1:0-1677 GCA_035299885.1 Chloroflexota bacterium
GTAGCCAGGGTAGGCCTCACCATAGCCGGGTTGCTGCTGGTAGCCGGGGGTCTGGCCGTATCCTGGCGGGGCATACGAGGGATACTGGCCCGGCTGGCCCGGCTGGCCCGGATACGGCGGCTGTTGCGGATAGCCCTGCTGGGGGTAATTCGGCTGGGGAGCGTAGCCGGGCGGCGCATAGCTCGCCTGCGGCGGGGGCAGCTGGTTGCGGCAGTTGGCGCAGGTCTGGGCCCCCGGCTGATTCCAGGTTATGCCGCAGTACGGACAGGGAGGCGATTGGTAGGCCTGCATAATGGCGCCGCTGCGCTACAGGTTCAACTGCCCAGGTCACCGGATTCCTTCGGGACCGCCGATTGGTCAGACGACTGTCGCTGCTTGGACTCCCTTGTGATAGCTGTCGATCAGCGGCTGGAACATCTGCCGGTTGCTGGCGTCGACGCTGTCGAAGCGGGCCTCGAGGGCGTCAAATTGGTTGCTTAGAGCTTGGAGCTGGGTCTGCGCTTGCCGGGCAGCTGAAAGGTCGTTCGTCTGAAGAGCTGAGATTTCCTGCTGCAGTGCGTCCAGACCCGATTTGAGAAGACCAGCGAGCACGCCGAACTCGGCTGGGATGTCTGCCTGGTGCGACCGGTCGAGGGCGGTCTGCACCTGCTGCTTGGCAGACGCAAAGGCCGCCAGCGCGCCGTTAAAGTCGTTGGCCTGCGCCTTCGCGATCAGTCCCCGCATCTCGATGACGCCCTGGGCAAGTGGCTGCAACATCAGGAGCTGATCGCGGATCTCGACCAACACCTGTTCCGCGTTGGCCAGGCCCGACCGAACGTCCTGGGTCAGCTTCGCCTCAGCCGCCTGCGCATCACGTTTCGTCAGGGTGAACCCAATCCCGGACCCAAGGTTGACGTCGGCTGCCTTGACCGAGGCTTGATCGCTCCGAACCGTCCGGAGCGCGGCGTCAACTTCAGGAAGGTCTTTGTCGACCAGAGCCTTATAGCCGGTTGGATCGCTGGGCACATTGGCCTCCACGTAGTCATTGATCGCTTTGTCGACAGTGTCCCGGTGCTGAATGGCGAGCTTCACCGCCTGGTTCGCTTGACGCACCTGAGCGTCTACCATTCGGGCACTGTTCACTGCGTAAGCGATGGCAAATACGACCAGCAGAACGATGGCGACAACCGCGAGCAGCAGCCAGCTCCGGCTGCGACCTCGAACCGGCGTCGGAGCGACCGACTCGGCCTGCATTGAGATCTGCCCAACTTCATGGATAGCAGAGGCGACGAGCGCCAGTCAACCCCCTGACTTCAGCGGAGCAGCTGACCCAGCTCCTCGGCGTTGCGGACGGCGTAATCCGAGTAGCAGTTGTTGAAGATCGCGTGCACCTGCGTGGCGCTCTTCGCCATGTCCTCGAGCTTGGGCGCCCAGGCCTTCAACTCGCTCGGCTGGTAGAGGTAGCGAAACTTCTCCGCGGTGCTGATGCCCTTCTTCTCCCAGTTCTCCGCATTGTGGCCGTGAAAACGCACCATGCCGAGCGGCGCCGTCGTAGCGACCACAGGCGGCACGCTGGAGGCGAAGCCCTGCGGCTCGTCCACCACCACGTAGGTGTAGTGGTGGTCCTTCAGAAACTCCACGACGCGCTCGCGCCGGGACTCCTTCATCCACAGGGCCTGTCGAAACTCGATCGCAATC
>DATGVV010000165.1:0-3306 GCA_035299885.1 Chloroflexota bacterium
CGGGTGCGCGGCTCAGCCGCCGGGAGGGACGGCGCGCAGCGCTGAAGTAGCTAGCTGGCTGCCGCGACGGCGGCCGGGTTGGTCTCGCTGGACTTCGAGGAAGACTCGGTCTTGCTCTCGGACTTCGTCTCCGGTTTGGAATCCGATTTCGTGTCCGATTTGCTCGAGTCAGAACTGCCGTTCGAGTCAGAGCTACCGTTCGAGCTGGTCGAAGCGGAGCTGGACTTGCGGCTGTCGGTGACGTAGAAGCCGGAGCCCTTGAAGATGATGCCGACGGGCTGAATCACGCGGCGCAGGGGACCGCCGCAATCGGGGTCAGTCGCGAGTGGATCGTCGATGATGCGCTGCAGCTGATCGAAGCGGCGGCCGCAACTTCCGCACTCGTACTCGTATATCGGCATAGGTGGTTCCTCGATGAGATCTCTACAGGATTGCTTATCAGTATATCACCGAGAGTGCTAAACAAGCAAGCATAACTAGGAGTTCTGGCTAGCCCTCGAAACCGCGTTTCAGCAGCCCGCCGATCTCCTGAAAGGCGCGGCCGGCGGCGTCGACGGGCATGCCCAGAAAGGCGTGGTTCACGCCGGGGATGCAGCGCAGCTCAACCGGCACGCTTGCCTGGTGGAGGCGGTCGGCATAGGCGTTGCCCTCATCCCGCAGGACGTCGTACTCGGAGGTGACCACGATGGCCGGCGGCAGGCCAGCCAGGCTTTCGGCCCGGAGCGGCGAGGCGTACGGACTGGAGCCATCCTGGTCGGGACCAAGATAGTGGCGCCAGAACCACTGCATCGTGGCGCGTTCCAGGCCCACGCCGCTGGCATGCTCGCGATAGGAGGGCGTGTCGAACGAATGGTCCGTCACCGGGTAGGCCAGCCACTGCTGACTGATGGCCGGCCCGCCGCGATCGCGAGCCATGAGGCAGGCGACGGCGGCCAAATTGCCGCCGGCGCTCTCGCCGCCCACTGCCAGCCGGCTGGCGTCCAGGCCGAGGAAGGATGCGTTCGTCGCGACCCAGCGGGCGGCCGCATAGGCGTCCTCAGCGGCGGCCGGAAAGCGATGCTCGGGGGCGACGCGGTAATCGACGGCGACAACCACGCAGCCGGCATGGTGAGCCAGGTTGCGGCAGGCACCGTTGTGGGTGTCCAGGTTGCCCAACACCCAGCCGCCGCCATGGAAGTAGACCAACACGGCGCCGCTGGCGTCGCGCGGGCGATAGATACGGATAGGGATCTCGCCCCCGGGGCCGGGGATGCGCCGATCTTCCTCGTGCTCCAGGGCTGGGCCGGGTGGGCGCGGCCGGGCCAGCATGGCAGCGCGGGCCTCCTCGACGGTCTGCTCGTGTGGCTTGGGCGTGCCGGCCTGGGCATCGAGCAAGGCCCTGATCTGCGAGTCCAGCGGCATCAGCTCAGCTCGACCAGTGCATCAACCGCGATCACTCCTTGAGGCAGAACGATAAGCGGATTCACATCGACAGCGACCAAACGATCGCCTAATGCCAGGGCAAGCTCGCCCATGTTCGCGATAGCCTGTACCAGCGCGGGCACATCGGCCGGGGGACCGCCGCGGGCGCCGTGCAGCAGCTCCGTGCCGCGCAGCTCATCCAGCATGCGCTCGGCCTCGCACAGATCGACGGGTGGGATACGCAGGCTGACGTCGCGCAGGACCTCGGCGAAGATGCCGCCCAAGCCGAACACCAGCGCCGGGCCGACGAGCGGGTCGCGCTTGAGGCCGAGGATGGTTTCGACGCCCCCGCCTGCCATGGGCTGGACGAGCACGCTGTGCTCGTACGCGATCGACTGGTAGGCATCGCGCACCGCCGCCGGTGTGGCGCAGCCCAGCCGGACTGCGCCGGCGTCGGACTTGTGGGCCATATCGGCTTTGATCGCGACGGGGTAGCCGATCGCCTCCGCGGCTTGGACGGCATCCTCCTCGCTTTTGCAGAGCCGGGTAGGGATGACGGGGATGCCGAACGACTCGAGCAACTCACGGGCGCGCATGAATGGGAGGCGGCCATGGGTGCCCTCACCTAGCCCGTCCCACCGCGGTGGGACAGGAACAGAGCGCGGCGGGAGAGGGGATCGGGCCTGCCACCAGGCGAGGCTGGCGAGGGCCTTGAGCGCTTTTTCGGGGGACTCGAGATATGGGATGCCGGCTTCGCGGAGAGTATCGATGGTCTCGACGTCGAGGACGCCGAGGGTGAGGGAGCCGTAGGCCACGACCAACCTGTCCGAGGCGCGAGCCTTCACCGCGGCGGCCAGGTGCTTGGCGAAATTGCGGTGGGGCGTGCGGCCGCTCTCGTAGGGTGGCAGCGCATTGAGGTTGAAAGCCGTCACGTCGAAGTCCTCGCGCAGCAGCACCTCGGCCACGCCCGGGAAAGCTTCCGGATAGTCGAACACCGCGCCGGTGCCATCCAGCGGGTTGGCGGGTGAGGCGAAGTCGGGCAGGACGGAGGTGATCTCCCGCGCGGCGCCGGCCGACAGCGCGGGAAAGCTCAGCCCAACCTCCTGGGCAGCATCGGCCACGCGGCCGCATTCACCGCCGGAGCCGCTGAACACGCCCAGCCGCAAGCCGGCGCGCTTGTCCTTGGCCAGCGCCAGCAGCGCCACCGTCTCGTTCAGCTCGTCGAGGCTGGACACTTGGATGATGCCGTGCTGGCGCAGCAGGGCATCGAGGATCTCGGCGTCGCCGGCCAGGGAACCGGTGTGCGTCAGGGCGTTGTGGCGCGCCTCTTCGGAGCGGCCAACCTTGAGCACCACGATCGGCTTGCGTTGGGCAGCGGCACGCGCCGCGATGTCAGGCAGGCGGCGAGGCTGGCGAAAGCCTTCCACGAACGCGGCGATCACCTCCGTGTTCGGATCGTCGACGAGGTACTCCAGGTAGTCCTCGATGGCCACGCCAGCCTGGTTGCCGCAGGAGACGACGAAGCTGAAGCCCACCTTGCGCTGCTGGGCCAGCGGATTCGTGATCAGGGCGCAGGTGCCGCCGCTCTGGGACACGAGCGCCACGTTGCCCGCCAGCAGCGGCTTGGGCAGCTCGCCGCCCCAGGCGCCGGAGCGGGCGTGCATGTTGAGCACGCCGTAGCAATTCGGGCCGCAGATGAGCATTCCCCGCGCCGCCAGAGCCGCCAGCGCCTCGTGGCGCCGCCGGCCGTCGTCGCCCGCCTCGCCGAAGCCGGCCGCCAGAACCAGCGCCGCCCGGGCTCCGGCCTCGAAGGCCTCGCTCAGCACCTCCGGCACTTGAGGCGCCGGGATCGCGACGATGACCAGGTCCGGCGGATGCGGCGTGGCGGCGGCTGAGGGATAGCAG
>DATGVV010000166.1:0-1803 GCA_035299885.1 Chloroflexota bacterium
CGGCGGCCACGCCAGCCCCGAGCGGCATGGGCATGGAGGTAGACGGCGTAAACCATCCAGGTAATGGCGGCCCAGGTTTCTTTCGGGTCCCAGCCCCACCAGCGCCCCCAGGCATAGCTGCCCCAGATCGCTCCGGCGACAGTTCCGAAGGTCCAGATGGGGAAGCCGAGCATAATGGCACGCGAGGTAAGCCAGTCAAGCGTGGCTGGACTAGGGAGCCGAGCCGCGGCGCCGGACTGAAACAGCCAGGACTTTGGGCTCTGACTGCGATCTTTGATCAAATAGAGCACCGCGAAGACGAAGCTCGAGACGAGGACCCCGGACGACAGCATCATGCTTGTCACATGAATACGCAGCCAGTAACTTTGCAATGCAGGGATCAACGGCTCCGGACCCTGGTAGAGGGCTAGCCCGGAACCCATCAGTGCCACCGCGGCAAACAGGGCCAGGCCGCCGCCGAGGGCAGCGACAGGATACCGAGCCGTGATCAGCAGGAAAGCGAGCACGGCGGTAGCTGCGAACATGGAGCTGTATTCATACATGTTGCCCAGCGGGTAGTGGCCGTCGGCGAAACCACGAGCGACGATCGAGAAGAGATGGAGAGGCACCCCAGGCAAGACGAGAGCCAGGGCAACTCGGCGGAGCTGATCCTTGCGGTATGCGAAGAAGGCAAAATAGGCCACCATGCTCCCCGCGTAGAGGATGAGGGCACCGAGGAAGAGACGAAGTGACAGGCCGGTGAGATCGGCCAGCGGCTGGCTGAGGCTCGGACGGAGCAGAAGGAGGACGATGAGATAAAGTCCAGCAGGCACCGCCCACCACACGATCAGTCGCGATCCAGCTTTCGAGACCTGCGCCCCGCGGCCCGCAGCCGAAGCGATGCGTATCCCAGATCGGGCCATCGCCCGTTGCTCCAACACCTCTGCTTCCTTCACGCCGAACTCAAACGTTCAGACGGAATTTCAAGTCGACGAACGATCCTCTGTCGACGAGCAGCTTGCCGTCTGGGGTGACCTCAACATTGATATGGTCCATGGGGCGCGGCGCCGGGCCGAAGAAGTTGACCGAGTTGCGGAAATACCGACTGCCATGACAGGGACACTTGAACCCCGGCAGAGTCGGGCTTTGAGGCGTTGCCGCCTGCCCTGTCAGCGGATCCTTAATACCACGAATGCCTTCTGCCACCAGGTCGCTGGTGACGTCCGGAAACGAGCGCGGCGTGCACCCGAGATGGGTGCAGATCAAGTTGAAGGCATAGATGCCGTCCGGATCATGGTTGATGACTACCCGATCGGTAATGAAGACCGTTGTCGAACCCACGGCGTAATCTGACGGTTGCCCGAGCTTGACGGCGGGCGGCGCCTCATAGATCGCGTTGGGGAAAATGAAGCGCAGGGATTGCCACAGGGCGACCGTGCTCCCGATGACAAACGCGCCCCATCCCGCCAGCGCCAGGAAGCTCCGCCGACTGAGCTCCCGGCTGTCTTCGATCAGGCGCTTCGCTCCCACCATAGCAGTCACCTCCGATCTCGGGATAGTAGGTTGAACCATTCTACCCTCGCGGCCACGGCGCCAGTAACCACGGGCCGGAAATAGGGCGGAGGCCTGATGATGAGGACGCAGAGACCGTTTGGTGCCACCGTAGATTCATGACGTGATCACATTCCTTTCACGCCACCGATCAAGGCGGCCGCTGTGGGTTGCCCTGGCGAGCTGGACGGGCTCGACGCTTTTTGTTGCTCTGTCTGCGCTGACACCAGCGCCACACAATCTTTGGCCATTGGTCAGCGTCGCCGGGCTGTG
>DATGVV010000167.1:0-1690 GCA_035299885.1 Chloroflexota bacterium
CCTGGCGTACATCAGTCAGAAGAACCTGGCGGAGGCCACAAAGGCGCTGGACGAATCGATCCGGATCCACCGCGGCCTAAACGGTACCTGGGGAGCAATCGCCACCTACTGGCGTGGCGACGTCGCATGGCTGGAAAAGGATACTGCTCGGGCAGAGCGGCAGTACAAGGAGGCCCTGGAGATCGGAGCGCGGGTCGGCGCCCGCCGGTTCGTGGCCAATGCGCTGCGCGGCCTGGCCGCGGTTCAGAGCGCAAAGGGCCACCACCACGCGGCGGCCGAGCTTCTCGGAGCCAGCGACAACGTGCGGCAGGCCGCGAACACAAGCTGGCTGCCGCCCGAGGCGGGGCAGGTGAAGACGACCGAGAACGCGGCCCAGGGGCAGCTGAAGGGCGGCTACCAAGCCGTTTGGGACGCCGGGCACAAACGGACGATGGACCAGGCTATCGCCTACGCCCGTTCGTTGTAGCGCCGTTACATCTCCGCCTGGCGCCGCAGCCGGGCGGCGTCCTGAATGATTAGCTGGCCCTGCCGCCACGCCAGCAAACCCTGGCGGCGGTAGACGGCCAGCCACTTGTTGGCGCTCTCGCGGGTGGCGCCCATCATGTTTGCCAGGTCGGTTTGGGTGAGCTTGCCGCTGATGGCGACGCCGCCGTCCTGAGGCTGGCCGCGCTCGGCCATGAGGCTGAGCAGCAGCCTGGCCAGGCGGGTACCGATGTCCAGAAAAGCAACCTCTTCGATGACGTCGGCGTTGCGCCGCAGGCGCCGGCTCATGACCGCCAGCAAGTGCTTGGCCACGCCTGGACTGGTGCCCAGGAAGCTCAGGAAGTCCGGGCGCTGAAGGATCAGCAGCTCGCAGTCCTCGTGGGCCAGGACGTCGGCTGAACGTGGCTCCCCGTCTAGCAGGGCGAGATCGCCGAAGAAGTCGCCGGGCCCAAGCAGGGTCAGCAGCACCTCCTTGCCCGCGGCTGAGGTGAGCACAACTCGCACTTGCCCGCCGCGGATCAGGTACAGCGAGGAACCGGGATCACCACGCAGGCAGATCACCTGGCCGGCGTCGCAGCGCTTGCTCTGCAGGACACGCGCCAGCTCGGAGAGCTGGGGCTCGCCCAGCCCGGCGAACAGGTCCACCCGGCGCAGGGCGGCCAGGGCATCCGATGATGGAATGGCCAGGCGGTACCTCCTCTCCAGGAACTACCCTGGATAGTAGGTGAACTGGCTGGAGCTAGCGGTGGAGGCTTCGCACGAAGCCTCGGAGGCCGCCTACGCCGTCATGAGCCGGCACGCGTCGGGTGGCGTGTCCATCGAGGAGCCCTTCGCCCAGGACAGAGACGGCGAGAACGCCCGCATCGACTACAGCCGGCCGGTGACGCTGCGCGCCTATCTACCCGTCGACGGCGCCGAGGCGGCATGCGCCAGGGCCATCGAGGAAGGGCTATGGCTCCTCAGCCGGATCGACATCCAGGGCATCGGCGAAGTCAGCCGGCGCGAGCTGAAGGAGGAGGACTGGGCCAACGCCTGGAAAGCGCACTATCACACGCGCAAGATCGGCCAGCGCCTGGTGATCAAGCCATCCTGGCTGGAGTATTCGCCGGCTGGCGACGAGGTGGTGGTCGAGCTGGACCCGGGCATGGCCTTCGGCACCGGCCTGCACCCAACCACGGAGACGTGCCTGAAACTGCTCGAGGATCTG
>DATGVV010000168.1:0-7013 GCA_035299885.1 Chloroflexota bacterium
ACCGCGGTGGCTTGGTCGATGTCCTGGTTCATGCCTAATACGCCCGTTGGCGTGGCTCCGGCCAGCAGCAGGAGCGGCGTCGAGCCCTTGACCGCCTCCGTCAACGCGGTGATGGCATTGGTCACGCCTGGCCCCTCGGTCACTGTGGCCACGCCGAGTTTGCCCGACACACGGGCATACCCGTCGGCCATGCTGACCGCCGGCGATTCGTGTCGCGCTGCGTAATAGCGCAGTCCGCAGCAGTGGGTCATGTGGGTCACGAAGCGCATGTTGCCGCTGCCCACGAGCCCAAACGCGGTGTCGACGCCCAGTCGGCGCAGTGTTTCTCCGACGGCTTCGTAAACGAGCATGTCCCTCTCCGCTCCAAGGAACTCAGGCTGCTGGCGCCATCCTACGCCGGCCCGTTCGTCGTGTCTACGTCTTGTCCAGGCCGCGGTCGGCGGCACTCTGAACGAACGAGGGATCGATGATCTTGCCAGCGTCGAAGCCGGCCAGCTTGTCGTTGCGCTTGCTAACGATGCTCAGCACGTTATTGAACTGCTCCGCGGTTGGGAATGGCAGCGTCTGAAGCACCTGCTGTGAGGTGAAGTCGTATGAGGCGTTGAGCGCTGGCTCGTCGTCCGACTTGAGGTATTTCTTCATGAGGTCGATGGCGAATGCCCTGTCGCGCTTGACCCGAGCAGTGGCCTGAACCAGCGAATCTATGTACTGCTGCATCACCGCGCGATGGCTTGCCAGCCACACGCGCTGCCCGGCTACTTCCTGGTTAGCCACCGGCAGCTTGAGAGCCGGGATGTCGAACAGCGGGTGGAAGCCCTTGGCCTCGACCGCCAGGTTGTTGGGCGGGCTGAGCGGGCCGGCGTCGAGTGCGCCGCTCAGCATGGCTGAGACCGTGTTCTGGCTGCTGCCAACGGCCACCAGGGTCACGTCCTTGTCGGGCTCCAGGCCCAGTTTCGGCAAGGCCAAGCGCACTGCTGTGTCGCTCGTGTCGCCAATGCTGGTGATGCCGATCTTCTTGCCTTTGAGATCGGCCGGGCTTTTGATCGTCGGATGGACCTCGAGCTTAAAGGGATAGACCGGCGAGGTGGTGGCGGTCACCACGATGTCCGCTCCGTTGGCGCTGGCGCCGATGATGTCTGAGCCGGCCGCCTGGAAAATCTCAGCTTGGCCCGAGAGGAAAACGGCCATCGCCGGCGAGCCACCGCCGGTCAGCTGCATGTCCACGTCTAAGCCGTTCTGCTGGAAGATGCCGCCATCTTTGGCTGCCCACAAGGCCAGATAAGAAGGTGAGAGGGCGCTGTAGACCACCGAGGTTTTGACCCCGGGCGAGGGTTTGGCGGCCGCGGTCGCCGGCGGTGCGGAGGCCGGGGAAGCCACGGGAGTCGCAGCGCCGCAAGCGACCAAGACCACAGCGACGCTGAGCAGTCCAACGGTTCGTGTGAACCGCCGGCCGCCAAGAAACACCTTCACAGGCCGTAGAACGCCTGGGCGTTGGGTCCCAAGATCTTGTCGATCACCGCTGGCTTCAGGGCTCCTTGCTCCTTCAGATGGCGGAGCGCCTCCAGCTCGCTCGACGTGTCGCCGTGGCCATAATCGGAGCCGATAATGAGGTTGTCCTCGCCGGCGTAGCGCAGCACATAGTCGAGGTCGTCGTCCGTCTGGCAGGTGACGTACAGCCTGGACTCGCGGAGCAGGCTCCTGGGCAGATCCTTGCCCTGTCGTTTGAAAGAAGAGGCCAGGTGATGGATGACGTGCGGAATCCATTGTGAGCTGGCTTCGATGAAGCCCACACGCAGCTCGGGGAAGCGCTGGGGGATACCGCCGGCCACCAGGGACCAGAAGGCATGGAACACCGGGAACTTGAATTTGCTGAAGGACTCGTCGCCGAACATATCGTTGAGAGTCAAGCTGCCAATAGCGGCGTGGAAGGCCAGTGGCATGTTCAGGCGGCTGGCCTCCTCGAACAGTGGGAAGAAATACGGGTCGGCCGGCCGGCGGTCGCCCTCGAACGCGCGCATGAAGACCGACACAGCGCCGTATTCTTTGGACCAGCGTAGCTCTTCCAGCGCCTGGGGCATGCTCATGAGCGGCAGCATCACCGCCCAACGAAGTCGCCCCTTGCCGCGCCGCCAGATGTTGGCCAGCCAGCGGTTGTAGCCGCGGCACAATGCCAGCTCGACCTCGGGTTTGGTGGTCGCGGGCCGCAGGAACATGGTCGGATACAGCACCTGGACATCGACGCCCAAGCGATCCATATCGCCAATGCGAGCGTCGATATCGAGCATTTCGCGCGCGGCTTCCGTGGTGTCGTGGCCGATGTTCTGGCGGCGCGGCGACAGCCGGCCGTCGATCAGCCAGAACTCCTGCTGCTTGCCGTCCCCGCTGGTGGCCTTAATCGGTACGGGCACGAATCGCCGGTTGGCGCCCTCCATGTAGTCCCAGGTGTGCTCCGTCTCAATGACATGCGTGTCGGCGTCGATGACGATCATGCTGCGCAGCATGATAATCCGCCGTTGGGCGGCGCCCCAATGCGCTCAAGAGCGCCCAACTAACGGTTCACTGCGAGATGGAGTGGAGCTCGCCGTGCTTGATCGTGGCCAGCAGGTGGCCGGGGCGGACCAAGACCTCCACGCTATCTAGTGGATTGGCGTCGAGCAGCACAGCGTCTGCGGTCTTGCCGGACTCGATGGTGCCGACCTTGTCGCCGAGTCCAACCTTCTCGGCGGCGTGGCGAGTGGCCGCCAAGAGGATGTCTTTGGCGGGGATGCCGGCCCGCGCGAGCAGGGCGATTTCGCGCAGTGTCGCCGCTGGTCGCGGAAGGACCGGAGCAATGTCACTGCCAACCGCCCACTTGACTCCGGCCGCCTGCATCGCTGGCGCGACCCTGAAGGCGGCCCGCAGCCGCTCCAGGCATTCGGCCCTGGGGTGGTGTGGAAACTCGTGCCGCCCCCAGCTCTGCTCCCGAGCCTGGAAGGCCTCGCTCTCTGTCTGGGACGTACAGCCATCCGCGACCAGCTGGGCGAGATAGTCGTAGTCGCCCGCCCGGCCGATCTGTTCCCAAGCGGCCAGCGTAGGCGTCAGATATGCTCCGGTTAGGCGCAGCACCTCGGCAAGCTGTTCGGCCTCCGCCTCCTCGCGGCCAGGCGCGGGCAGGAAGGAATGCTCCAGGCCGTCCGCTCCCGCCTCGAGCGCCTCCACGGAGTCCCGCTGGGTGTGCACGTGCACCAGAACGGGCGTTCTTGCTTGGTGTGCTTCCGCCACGATCGTTCGAAGAGCCTCGAGCGGCAACTTTTCCGGCGAACCTGGCTCGCCGTCATAGATGACCTTGATGACATCCGGCCGCTGTTCCAGCTGCTGTCTCAGCTTGGCGACGGCGGTGGGACGGTCACCAATTTGCTGGACCAGGGCCGGATTGTGATGCAGGGGTAGAGGCCAGCCGTTGATCCCCGTGAAGGATGGTCCGGCGAACAGAAGCTGCGCCCGGCCGGCTGGCCCGGCAGCGCGTTGCCGTTCGCGGAGAGCGGCGTAGGGGCCAATGGGGCCGCCAAGATCCACCACGGTGGTAATGCCCCGGGCCAGGTACTCGCTGAGGACGTTATCGAGCGCCTGCTGGCTACCCTGCTCGTCGTCCTTCAGGATGGGACGCAAGTGGGTGTGCGATTCCCACAGTCCGGGGATAAGAAACTTGCCTTGCCCATCAACGATGGTCGCGCTGATGGTATCCGGGTAGGTTTCTGCCGCTGGTCGCACGGACTCGAAGAGTCCATCGCGGATGACCACATCCACATCGCTGGCGGGGCCAGCGCCGCTGCCATCTATGACGGTGACGTTCTTAATCATCAGATTGGCAGCCACGGTGCGACCCTACTCCAACCGGCTGCTTGGCCCTGGTCTATGCAGCGAGGGGAACCTTGTCGAGGGCAAACAGCGACTTGGCGTTGTGGTAGATGATCTTCTCCTTGATATCCCGGGACAGGTCGGGCCTGTTCCACAGGTGTTCCACGCTTTCCGGGAACTCGTTGTCCCAGTGCGGGATGTCTGAGGCGTAGACGAAATGGTCGGCGCCTAGGTAGTCCACGGTCTGAGGCAGCAGGCTCTCGCCGGCCTCGATGCTGAAGTAGATTTTGGATTCGCGGACGACGTCGCTGGGCTTCTTTTTGAGCAGCGGGGCCTCGTATTCGGCGCGCTTCTCCCAGTGCTCGTCCATCCGATCCAGGTAGTACGGCAGCCAGCTGACGCCGATCTCCAGAAAGGCCAGGCGGAGGTTGGGAAACAGCACTGGAATGCCCTGGAATATCACGCTTGTGAACTGCAGCAGCATGGCGGCCGGGAAGACGTAGCAATGAACTTCGTTGAAGTTGGCCAGCTTCAGGCCACCGACCTCGCCGGCGGAGCCTCGGGTGCCATGGATGCACATGGCGGCGCCGACTCGCTCGGCCTCGGCAAAGATGGGGTGGTAGCGAGGATCGCCGAGACCGCGTTCGGTGCCGGTGGTTAGCAGTTCAAAGCCTGGTAGGCCGAGCTCGGTGGCCCGGCGCACCTCGGCCACCGCCGCGGCGGGTTCCTCGAGCGGCAGCACTCCAACGCAGCGAATGCGATCCGAGCGGGCATTGTACTCCTGGGCGAAATGGTCGTTGCAGGCTCGGGCGACGGCCACCTGGAAGTCGTGCTCATGGATTTTGGGCACGTTTCCCGAGCCAGTCGGGAAGCACACGGCCAGCTCGATGGCCTCGCGGTCCATAATCCGATGCCATTCGGCGATCTGCTCGTCAGGGCTCATGTCGCCCTCGTAGTAGCGGTCGTGTCCAATCTGGGTGCCCGGCCGGGTGTGGAACAGCTGGTGGTCCCAGGGCTGGTCGCCCGGAAAAAGGGGCGTGGTGCGCCGATCGCAGGGTGGCTGCAGGTACTTTGCTATATCACTCTGGCGCTCCAGGATGTGGCCGTCGGCGTCGATGATGGGTGGTCGCTCGGACATTGTGCTGCACTCCTCAGAACTAGCGGTCTCGACCCTCGCGAGAGGCATTGTAAGCCCATCATCTGTGAGGTCAGGAATGGGCGAGCACGCCTCCCTGCCTCGTTTGACCGGCGTTCCTTCGATAGCCGCGCGCGATATACACTGCCAGCGATGAAATTCGCCCATTTCTCGTCGAAAACCGCGATCGGGTCATCGGTCGTTGGACGAGGACTCACCCACGCTTACTTTTGGCCACATGTCGCGTCGATTCTGAATTAACGCCCAAGTCGGGCTTAATGCCAGCTGCACAGGCCTACGTCATCTGAGCTCGACCGATGGCCACTCTACGGCGCTCGGAGCGGCAAGAACTCAGTTCAAGCGACACCCCCGTCGTTGTGATCTAAAGCGTCGGATTGCCAAACGGCGCCGGGATGGTCATAGATCCGCCGCGGCAAAACGATGGTTTATCGTTGCGGCGGGGAAATTCAGAGCCTCATCAGGCAGGCCTCGCGCAGTCGCGGCGGAACTACTACGCCAACCTCGCGAGAGCACTATCTTTGGACGACTGACTCGGCCTGCTGGACGGATGTGATGGGGTCCGCGTGTCGGTGGACGATCTTCCACGTGCCGTCTTCAGGCCGGAAGATGGTCGTCACCCGCAAAGCTACCGGGACGACATGCTCACCCCCGCCGACCTTGGCCTTGTACCGCTCAACCTCAACGATGTAGCGAAGATCCGGCGTCGCGTACTCGGCCAGCCGTGCAAACCCGCTGGCCTCGCCATCCCGGTAATTGGAGGCGGCGCGCTCCATCGTTTGCTCCACTTGTTTCCAGCCCGTTGCGACGGGGCCAAAAGGGTTCCCAAGGCTTGCATCGTCTCGATTCGAATAGAACCTCTTCGCCGGCTCCGGGTCTCCGCTGAAGAACACGCTGAGTGCGGCGTGGTAGTCGCTCACCACCTGCTCAAAGTCGGAGTCCGCCATCCCGGATAACCTCCATCATTGCCCGGACGGAATTAGTGCTAGCCAGAATACATCAGAAGCCCGTACGGCAGCTGGCGCAATCGCAAACGTGCAAGATCGTCCATCACGATCACGTGGATACCATCACCAGCCGTGCGGCCAGCTCAAATGGATTCCAGAACGCCGCAGATCGTCACCTCCGTGCCGATGCCACGCCTCTGGGAATGCAACGGCCCGCAAACTGTTCGAGCCTTCGTCCGGCAAGTCGTTCTGTTAAACGACAGGGAGGGGGGAGCGGGGAGTGTCGGCGGCGGTGGGTGATGGTGTGGAGTCGGGCTACTGTCTGATGACTGGCCAAGACGGTGCTCACTTCTTTTCCCAAAGTCAGGGGGCTGTCGGGGACGTTAACGTTCACGTCAATGTTTTTTCAGGCCGGAGGTTAGTCCTGTGCCTCACGGTTAGTCCTGTGCCTCACCAGAGTCGTGTTCAGGATGATCACCGATGATCAACCGGCATGCTTGCAGCCTCTGCGTTCAGCTGATACCGTTTGATCAGGGAACTACGGTGTGTGGGCGTCCTTGGACTCGAACCAAGGGCCTCTGCCTTATCAGCGAAAGACCTACTTGGCACGAAGCGAGACAGCTATGTCGCTTATCAGGACTATACACATCGTTCTTGGCTGATGCAAGCTCAGCGACATAGCAACAGTTATCGCGGCGATCAGCATTTCGTAAGGCAGATACCTACCGGTAAGGCAGTGACCTAATTAAGGTAAATTCCATCTACTAAACGGACGGTTCGTTGAACAGAGCTTCAAACGGGCGTACAACCTGATCCGTCCACGCTTTTTGAATCTGGAGTTCCACCCGTCGATGCAATCGCTTTCGTGCCGTGTCGTCAAACCATTGGCTCACCTCTTGAACAACCGCATCACGAAAGCCCGACCCTCGTCCCCACCGGCCCTCACAAACTGACCAGAGCCCGAAATCATCCTTCAAGGCCGGTCGAAAGGCCTCCTGTCCAAACGAATGTGAATTTTCCACGAAAGCATCCCGCCAGCGCCTGACGTTGGTCAAGACCTCATTCCTCGATGGTGC
>DATGVV010000169.1:0-5063 GCA_035299885.1 Chloroflexota bacterium
CACAGCCAGAGCGAGCGGCCGGCGGGCCAGGGCAGCGTGCATGAGGACGTGGCCGATTTGGCCGCCTTACTTGAGCGCCTGGATATCGCTCCCGCCCACGTGGTCGGCAACTCCTTCGGCGCTTCCATTTCCTTGCGGCTGGCCGGCGAACGGCCAGACCTGTTTCGGAGCCTGGTGGTCCACGAGCCACCGCTGCTCGCGATCCTGCAGGGCGGCCCCGAATTTGACCCCATGCTGGCCGACTTCAACCAGCGCGCCGAGGCCGTTGTCGAGCTGCTCGAATCCGGCCAGATGGATCCTGCCGCCAAGCTGTTCGTGGATACCATCGCCTTTGGACCAGGCGCCTGGGAGACGCTCCCTCAGCCGATCCGAGAGACCTTCGTCCGGAACGCGCCAACCTGGCTGGACGAGACCAAGGACCCTGAAAGCCTAGCCGTCGACCTCGGCGCGCTGGCCAGCTTCGACAAGCCGGCGCTCGCGACAAAGGGCACCGAAAGCCCGCCGTTCTTCAGTCCGATCGTGGACCAACTCCTTGCCTCATTACCGCGGAGCACTAGCCACGTGTTTGAAGGCGCGGGTCACGTGCCGCATATCAGCGATCCGCGGCAGTACGTGCAAACCGTGAAGGAATTCTGCGCTAGCGCGGATTAACGGCGGCGCGCACTCCAACCGGCTGAATCGGCTCGCTGGTCCGGCTGTAAGCGCTCTGGCTGTCGCCGGCGGGCTGGAAGTTGCCCTGGACGCTTTGCACCTGCGTGAGCTTGCTCTGGCTCAGATGGCTCTCGCCACGCACCAAGCCAAACACCGCGGCGGCGAACATGCCGGCCATCAGGACAACCACGATGGCTTGCGACGGGATATGCAGCGCCCGCTGCCGGAAGGACGTGCTGTGTACTGCCATGCACGCGTTCCAACGCTGCCGCGGGCGGCCGGGTGACGGTGCGTGCCGAAAGTCACACCGCCCGCGGAACCGCTACAGTGACTGAAATGGCTGCCAGCCCGCCGCGCGAGGACGCCTTTGCTGCGCGCGGCGTGGTGACGACGTGCTCGCCCCTCGCCAGCCAGGCAGGCATGGCCATGCTGCAGGCCGGGGGCAACGCCATCGATGCGGCCGTCGCCGCCGCCGGCGTGCTCACGGTGGTGGAGACGCTTACCGGAACGCTGGGCGGCGACACGTTCGTGCAGCTCTGGAACGCCGCCGAGGGGCACGTGTGCGCGCTCAATGGCAACGGCGCGGCTCCAAGCTCGGCGACGCGCGAGCGCTACCAGGCGCTGGGCGGCATTCCGGCCGATGGCATGCTGGCCAGCGTCGTGCCGGGCACGGTCGACTGCTGGGCCACGATGCTGGCGCGCTGGGGCACCAAGGGCCTGGCGGAATGCCTGGCGCCTGCCCACGAGCTGGCCGAACAGGGCTTCGCGGTGGGCGGCCGTTGGAACCGCACCGTCGAGGCTCAGGCGCCCCGCCTGGCGAGGTTTCCAGACAGCGCGGCCATCTTCCTCCGCGCCGGCCACGCTCTGGCGCCGGGCACGATCCTGCGCCAGCCCGACTATGCCCGATCTGTGCAAGCCGTGATGGACGGCGGTCGTGACGCGTTCTACGATGGCTCGCTCACGGAGGACATCTGCCGCTTTTCGGAAGGGCACTTCGCGCCGCAGGACTTCCGCGCGCACCGCTCCGAGGAGGAGGCGCCAATCTCGACCGCCTACCGCGGGTTCACCGTCTCGGAGCAGCCGCTGCCCTCTCAAGGGCTGATCCTGCTGATGGCGCTGAACATCCTCGAACAGTTTGACCTGGGTAATCACGGCGCCGGCTCCGCGATGGCTATCCACTTGGGCATCGAGGCGGTGAAGCTGGCTTTCGAGGACCGCCTGCGCTATGCCGGCGATCCGCGCTTCGTCGACGTGCCGCTGGCTGAGCTGCTCTCGAAAGAGCACGCTGCCAAACGGGCCAAGCTCATCGATCCGAAGCAGGCCCGGCCGACGGTTGTGCCGCGCTGGGACGCACCCGACACTACCTCGCTGGTCGTGGCCGACCAGCAGGGCAACATGGTCAGCTACATCCAGAGCCTGTTTTCGTCCAACGCCTGTGTGGCCGGCTCAACGGGGATCATGTTCAACAACCGCATGAAGGGCTTCGATCTGGAGCCCGGCAGCCCGAATGCGCTCGCGCCCGGCAAACGCCCGATGCACACGCTCAACACCTACCTGGTCCTGCGAGACGGCCAGCCATGGCTGGCTGGCGGCACGCCGGGCGCCCATTTCCAGGTCCAGACCAACCTCCAAGTGCTGACGAACGTGATCGATTTCGGGATGACGCTCCAACAGGCCATCGACTTCCCGCGCTGGACCATTGGCGAGCAGAGCGCCACACCTGGCAACTCGGCGGTGAACGTCGAAGCCAGGGTGGCGCCAAGCGTCCTGCAGGAGCTCGAAGCTAAGGGTCACACTATCGTTCCGGAGGACGCCTGGGCGTCGAGAGGAACGGTGCAAGCGGTTATGCGCGAGGGGGCCATCTACCGCGCCGCCACCGATCCGCGGCGGACCGGCAACACGATCCTGGTTTGGTGAGGCGTCAGGCGTCAGACGTCAGTTCCAGCGACAGCTTGTACATCTGCCGCTTGGGCATGCCCAGCTCGGCTGAGACCGCCTCGGCGGCATCCTTGTGGCTCACGCCCTCGGCCAGGAGCTGCCGCAGGCGCAGCTCGGCCTCGGCCTGCTGCGGCGGCGCGGGCGGGGGAGCGCCTTCGACGACCAGTGTGAACTCGCCGCGCTCGGGCACCTGATCGGCAGCCTCGGCCAGCGTGGTCCGGAGGACCTGCTCGTGGAGCTTGGTCAGCTCCCGGCAGACGGCTATGCGGCGGTCGCCAAACGCGGCGCACAGCTCGTCCAGCGTTTGCCGAATCCGGTGCGGCGCCTCGAACAGCACCAGCGTTGCCCGCACGGAAGCCAGCTCGGCCAGGCGGGTGGTGCGCTCACGGCGTGTGGAGGGCAGGAAGCCGGCGAATAGGAACGGCTCGACCGGCAGCCCGGCAACGGTGAGCGCATGGGTGATAGCCGATGGGCCCGGCACAGCGACGATATCGATACCCCGCCCGATAGCCGTGCGAATGAGGTCTTCCCCGGGATCGGACAGCACGGGCGTGCCGGCATCGGACACCAGCGCCACGTCGCCAGCATCCAGCGCCCTCAGGATGATGCCGGTCTGGAAGCGCTGATTGTGCTCGTGAAAGGGGACCAGTCGAGTGTGGACGTCGTAGCGACTCAGCAGCTTGCGCGTGACGCGGGTGTCCTCGGCAGCGATGAGCGACACCTCACGCAGCACGCGCAGCGCCCGAAAGGAGACGTCCTCGAGGTTCCCGATGGGCGTGGAGACCACGTACAGCTTGCCCATGGACGCCTAATTCAAAATGCAGAATTCAAATTCAAAATGGCCCAACCACCCTCGTTTTTTGAATTTTGAATTTTGAAATTTTTCATTCCGAAAGCCTGATGACAGGGTTTTGGAGCACGCCAATCTGCTCGATCTCGATCTCGACTACGTCCTCGGGCTGCAGCGTGAAGTCGTTGGGCGGCACAATGCCCGTGCCGGTTGAGAGCAGCACGCCGTGGGAAAAGGTCTGATGGCGGCCCAGGTAGCGCGCCAGCTCCGGCAGCCGCCGCTTGAGAAGCCGCGTGCTGGTCTCGCCCTCGAAGACGGGCAATCCACCGCGGTGGATGGCCATCCGAATGCTGAGGTCATTGACGCCGGGCAGCTCCCAGGCAAGGGTAATCGCCGGGCCCAGGGCGAAGCAGCGGTCGTAGATTTTGGCCTGCGGCAGGTACAGCGGGTTCTCGCCCTCGATGCTGCGTGAGGACATGTCATTGCCGATGGAGAAGCCGGCGATCTCCAGCTGGCTGTTCAGGACCAGCACCAGCTCTGGCTCGGGCACATCCCAGGTGGAGTCGGCGCGAATGCCCACCGGCTCACCCGGTCCCACTGTCCGCGTGGGCGTGGCCTTCAGGAACAGCTCCGGCCGCTCAGCTTCGTAGACGCGGTCGTAGACGTCGGGCGTGTGGGTTTCCCCGACGCGAGCCTCACGGCTGCGCAGATAGGTCACGCCCGCGGCCCAGACTTCCTGGCTGCCGATTGGCGCCTTCAGGCTCACGCCGCCAAGGCCAAAGGAGGTGTGCTCCATCCAGGAGATGCGCCGCATCGTGGCGCCGACGCGCGCCAGCGGCAGGCTCAACACGTCGTCGAGGGAGTGCCAGCCGGTCAGCGCCGAAAGGTCGTAGACGCCCTCCTCGCGCAGCGCGCCCAGCCGTGCCCGGCCGTCACGCTCGAACACGCACAGCTGGCTGATGGGCATGCCACCAGCTTAGCGGCGCTCAGCCGGCGCCCAGTATCTTACGGACGGTCTCGAAGGCCTTGGGATAGACGTTGAAGGTGTAGTCCCAGGAGTAGGAGTCGGTGTACTCCACGCCCGGCTTGGGGACGACGTATTCGGGCGCCCAGTCGCTCTTGATCGAGCTGCGCGGGCTGATAAGCTGGACCGCGCGGTCGTATACGGTCTGGCCCCGATCAATGGCCATCCAATTCAGGAACAGCGCGGCGGCGTTGGGGTGCGGCGGGTCCTTGATCTCGGCCATGAGCCCGCTGCCACCCGTCAGGTAGCCGGGCGCTTCCTTGAAGAACGGCAGCTCCTTGACCGGCAGGCCATCGCTCTTGAGCTGCTCGATATTCACCGCGTTCATGACGATGGAAAGCGGGTAATTGCCGCGTCCGACCCAATCCGACAGCTGGCGGTTGTCCTGCGTCTTCACCGGCTGCTGGTCGACGTACAGCTTCTTGATGTACTCCGGGCCGAGCTTGTATTCGAGGTAGGCCGCGTGCTGGCCCCCCGCGCCGTTAATGGTGGGGTCGAAGGTGGACAGTTTGCCCTTGTACTGCGGCTTCAGGAAATCGTTGAAGGACGTGAAGTCGTTGGGGCTGAAGAACTTGGTGTTTACCGCGGCAAAGCCGGTGATGCCGGTTGAGATGCGCAAGATGGATTGCTCTTCGGGGTCCATGAACCACGGCTTGCCTA
>DATGVV010000170.1:0-5232 GCA_035299885.1 Chloroflexota bacterium
CCGGAGAGAACGACGGGTCGATGTCGGCCAGAAAGGCGTCACCCAGATGGTAGGTGACGACCTCACCCTTCGTGGACCCGCTCGCCGCTTGCACCCCCGGTGCAAACGAAGCCATCAAAATGCATAAAGCGGTGCAAACCAGAAAGAAACGTGCCCGCATAGGAGCCTCCTCGTGATAGGATGGAAACACCTTAATCCTCCCGAACGCACGCGTCATGCGCTTTCCTCCCCAAAAATTTGGCGAGCGTTACCTAACCTCCCCGGATGTTTGCCCTCATTGCCCGCCGTAGGAGCCTGCAAATGACAGCATCGCCAGAGGTGGCGTGTGCCCTTAGGAGCGGCGACGGCCAGCGAGCCGTCCGACTGAGCATCCGCCAGCGTCACAGTGATTGGGCGCATGTAGCCGGCTTCCACGAGGATGGCGGCTTTCTGCGCCGAAGCTCCTGCCAGGAGCATCAGGTCAGCGGGCAACGACGACGGTCTCGACCGGCCAATGCTGGTCGGCGAGTTCGGAGCAGAAGCTGATACGCCACAAGCTCGGGCCCAGCGCCATGTAGACATGTGGGAGGCGATTCGCGCCTTCACGCAGTACGTGCTCGGCGGAGCGGCACACGTGTGGACGACTGAGGCCCTGAGCCGACCGACAAGATCTGGGGCCTCACGGATGGTAACGCTCAACCCGTGGACGGTACGTTCGCTCTGCTAAGCAAGATCTGGCGGCGAGAGCAAGGGGCAACTAGGAACTAACGCTCGGTCCTGAAGCCCAATGAGGCAAGAGGGGAGGATGTCTCAAAGACCGTGGAACTTCGGTAACGGTCCAAGACCTTAAGCGATTCTAGCAGCTTGCTCGGTGGGGTTCTGAGTGTGAACTGCCAGGGCAGCCACCAGCAGGGGCAATTCCCGGTAGCCCTTGACGCGCCGGAACTTGACAGCAGCGACTTTGAGGGCAGCTGCCGTCCAACGGCAGACCATCGTCCCTGAACGCCAACGCTTGACGTTGCGCATGGCTGTGCGGCCGATGGAGTTCATCTATTCAATCGGATTGGTGGAGAACAGGGTCTTGGTGAGGCTGGGCGGAATGTGCAGCCTGGTGATGGTCAGCGTTTCCTCCAAGCCTTCCCGGAGCGAGCCGGCGGCTCCCGGGTAGTGCTCTTCAAGCTGCTTGGCGACGTCCTTGAGGGCGGTGAGGGCCGTCGAGTACTCGGGCTTGGCCCAGGCACGGTCGAGCTGGTGGCCCACCCGCTCGCGCTGCTCCTCCGGCAGATGTTCCAGCACGTTTCGACGCTTGTGCAACCGACAGCGTTGGACCAGCGCCAGATCGCCAAACACATCCCTGACGGCCGCACGCAGGCCCTTGCCGCCATCGATCACCACCAGCAGGCCAGCCGACGCATCCAGGCCCCGCTCCGACCACGCCGGTCAACGCGCCCGTGCACAGCGCCTTGTTTTCCGTGGACCCTTCCCGCAGGCCCAGCACGTGTTTGTGGCCCTGCCGGTCGATGCCCAGGGCGACCACGATGGTGTGGCCCGCCATCTGAATACCATCCAGCATCAGCACACACAGCTGCAGCTCGGACAGGTCTTTGGCCGTCAGCTCGCTCAGAGCGCGCTGGGTCCGAGCGACGAACTGCCGAGACACGGCCGCTGGGGAGGTCCCGCGGCTGTCCAGCTCACCGACCGGTTCCAGGCTGACCGGGTACTGCCGCGTCGAGACCCCGGCCAGCATGCGTTCCGGACCATCGTCCCGGCGATATCCTGCTCACTGAACGCCTTCCAGAGTGGCAGGACGACCTCCTCACCCTGGCAGGAGCGCACTCGAGGCTTGTCCACCACAACCTTGCGCCCACCCAAGGTCAGGCTCGATGGCTCGTGCCCGTGGCGGTAGGCCTGTCGCTCAGGTTGGTGCCGCCCTTTCTGGCCGACCAGCTCGCTGACGTTCTCCTCCAGGAGGGTGTGGAAGACCTCCAAGCCGACGCCGACAGCGAATGCCAGCAGTCCAGATCGGGCGTTCAGTGCGACCTCCTGGAGCGCCACCGACACCTGCTCGGGCAAGCTCACTCCAGGCGCGAGCTGGAGCCCTGCGCCCCCATGTGTGACGATAGGCGTTACGTTATCCGGCCGCCTGGAGCCTCGAAGGTGATGTTGGTGTACCTTTCTCATTAGCGGTTCCTCCTTTTTTCTCGCCCCATCTCTACCACAAGCGGGCAGAGATGGGGTGGAGGACCGCTACCCCAATTTCTACGGCGTTCGCGACAACCTCGCTCATCGAGCCGAGGTGCTCTATCTCGGGAGCAACGACCATGGTGGTTACCTGGACCGACTCCCTGCCGCCCCAAATTGCGTCCGTGGCGGCGGAGTAGACGCGCGGGATATCACTGAGCTCGAATGCCAGCAGATCGCCCACCGCCGGTCCGAGACCCTGGTCCTTCTCCGGGCCATTGCTGACAAAGGGCGCGATGGCCAAGCTGTCGTTGCCGAAGGTCCAGGTGATCAGCAGCTCGACGACTGTCGTGGTGAGCAGAAGCCAGAGGATGGCCTTGCAGACCCGCGGCAGTATGCCCCAGCCCTGCTTGGTGACGGTTGGGGGAGATAAGGCGAAGCGAACCCGCGACGCGCCGAAACGGCGCCCGAAATGTCCGCCTGCCGGCTGCGAGCTGGCGCAAAGTTGCCATGACTCCGCTCGCATCCTACAGCAACCTGGCTTCGCTGTAACCGGTTACGGCCTAATTGGGCTAGCGACTGTAGGCGACCACTTCCTCGTCGATGCGGTGCGCTTGGCCGCGATCGGCCAGCAGCTCCAAGTGAGCGGCCAGCGTGGCCATGGCGTTGCGCCGCAGGCGGGGGTGGAATTCGGCCCAGTTATGGGGCTTAGAGTCGGCCCACACCTGCTCGGCGAGCTGGTAGGCGGTCTGTGGCTGGCGTGTCAGCAAGCTGCGAACGTGAGCTTGGCGATCGGTCTGATGGCCGATCAGCGCCGCGACACGCTCGCGGGGATCGGAAAACGGCAGCCCATGGCCAGGCAGTGTCAGCTCGATCGGCATGTCTGCCATCCACTGCAGCGAGCTGAGGTAGCCAGGCATGGGGTTTTCGGTGGTGTAGGGCTGCAGGCTGACGTTGGGCGCCACCTCCTGCAGGATGTGGTCGCCGCACAGCAGCATCCGGCGCGCGGGCTCGTACAGGCACACGTGGCCTGGCGTGTGGCCCGGCGTCCAATGGACCTCGAACGTGTAGTCACCAACGGGGAGATCTTCGCCGCCCTCGAAGAGGTGAGTGGGCGTGACCGCCGGTGTGGCTCGGTCGCCGTCGCGCACACGCGACACCATGTCGGCGGCTTCCTCGGCGGGCACGCCATAGCGCAGCAGCCAGCGTTCCAGCAGCTCGGCCGAGGAGTCGCTGCGGCGGTATTCGATGAAGGCCTGCTCGCTGGCATGCAGCCACACGGTCACTTCGGTCTCACGCCGGATGCGATCGGCCATGCCGGTGTGGTCGGGATGGCCGTGCGTGGCCACGATCGTGTGCAAGGCGTGCAGCGGCACATTCAGGGCTGCCAGCTGGGCGTGCAGCTCAGCCCAGCATTCCTCGGTGTCCATGCCGCAGTCGACGAGCGCATAGCCGCCACCGTCGCTCACGAGATACGCGTTCACGGATTTGAGGAAAGTGTTGATTGGGAAGACGAGCCGCCAGATGCCGGGCGCCACCTCTTGAGGCGCAGCGGTGACGGCGGGATCGGGCATGTCGGCGGGGAAGGCCATGATAGCATCGGCCCTCGCCATGCTGGTGCTCACCGAGAAGCGCGACCTCATCGCCACGATCACGCTGAACCGCCCCGAAAAGCTGAACGCCCTGAGCCACGAGCTGGTAGCCGAGCTGGTGGAAGCGTTCGACGCGCTGCGTGAGGACGAACAGGTTCGGGCGCTGGTGCTGACCGGCACCGGCCGCGCCTTCTCAGCCGGCGCCGACCTAGGCGGCCAGCGAGCCGATCACGGCCGGACGATGGAGGAATGGGAAGCGCGCATGGCTGAGAACCAGGCTCGGCAGTTCATGGCGCGCGACTTCCCCAAACCGGTCATTGCCGCCGTCGACGGCTATTGCCTCGGCCGCGGCTGCGAGCTGGCGCTGTGGTGCGACGTGGTGATCGCCTCGGAGGAAGCCAAATTCGGCGAGCCGGAGATCCGCCACGGGTCGATGGTGGCCAGCATGATCCCCTGGCTGACCAACCCCCAGCAAGCCAAGCTGCTGATCCTGACGGGGGACACGATCTCGGCCCAGGAGGCGGTGGCCATGGGCCTGGTGGCTCGGGTGGTGGCGCAGGACCGCGTCGTGCCCGAGGCGCAGCGCATCGCGCGGCGCATGGCCAAGGTCCCGCCATTCGCGGTCCGCTATAACAAACAGCTGATCAGTGCCATGTACGACACGATGGGATTCCGGCAGGCGATGGACTATGGCCACAAGATTGAGACGCTCTGCCACTCGCGCATTCCGGAAGCCGAGAACGTGGACGGCGTAAACCTAGAGCAGCTTCGCCGCGAAGCTGGCGTGAGGGCCTTCCTGGAAGCCCGCGACGGGCCGTTTAGGGAAGACTAAGCCTGTCATCCTGAGGCGATCAGGCCGAAGGACCTTCCGCCGCAGCGCCAGCCGGGAAGGTCCTTCGCTTCGCTCAGGATGACATCGAGCTGCTAGCTCTCGTTGCTCTTGGTGCCTTTGCGGCCACGGAGGATGCGTGCCCTGGCTCACAATGAAGGGAACATGGAAATCTTCGTCTTGCGCACGGCCACGAGCTGGGAACTCGGCGGCGGGGCCGCTGTGGTCATCGCCGACACGCTCCAGCGGGTCCAGGAGCTGATGCGCGACTTCGAGTTCGAAGAGCGCCTGACCGTCTATGGCAGCGACGCCGAGGCCGAGGCCGACGTCGTGGGGCCAGCCCGCCACACTTGGGTTGAGGTCGAGCGCTTGCCTACCGCGGAGCAGGGCGAACGCATCGTCGTCGTCAGCTGGGACGAGAAGCTGTAGAGGCATGAAGGCCGGCGACTTCCGTGACGCCCGGCGGCGGATCGAGGCTAAGCGCCGGCCTTCGGGCGAGCGGCTGATGAGCGCAGCCGGCGCGGCCAGGCTGGTGAAGGACGGGGACCAGGTCATCATCGGCGGCTGTATGTTCTCTCGAACGCCGATGGCCATCCTGCACGAGCTGCTGCGCCACGGCCGCCGGGACCTGGTCATCAGCCGCAACCTGTC
>DATGVV010000171.1:0-10255 GCA_035299885.1 Chloroflexota bacterium
TGGGCGGCGAGCCGCGGGACCGCTCGTTCACTGAGTATGAGCCCCACACTATGGAGTGGCATCTGCCGCAGTACTTGGAGGCAAACGGGCTGGTCGCTTCCTAGAGCAGAGCGCCTAGCTCGGCTATACCCACCGGCTCTCGATCAAGCCGAGCACGCTATCCCGTAGGATGGCGCCATGAAACGCTCCCTGCCTGTCGTACTTGCATGTGTCGTGCTGCTGGCCGCCTGCGGTGGTAGCCCAGTCGGTGCGCCGGCCAGCAGCGGCATCAGTCCATCAGCGCCGGCCGGCGACTGGCAGACGAAATGGAATAACCTCATCGCCGCCGCCAAGAAGGAAGGGACCCTTACTATCGCCATCGGCCCCGGCGGTGGTCCGGCGGCGCGCCAATCGCTGCCGCCGGCATTTAAGCAGGACTTCGGCATCGACATGCAGATCCTGGTTGCCTCGGCGCCCGAGTTAGTCACCCGGGCCAAGCTCGAGCAAAGCGCCGGTCAGCAGAGCTTCGATGCCCTGCTGCTCGGCGCCGATTCCATGTACGCCTCGTTTTATGGCGAGAAGCTGATAGAGCCGCTGCGGCCTGCGCTCATCCATCCCGACGCGCTCGACGGCTCTAAGTGGGTCACAGGCAAGCCCTGGTTCATGGATCCCGACGAGCAGTACATCCTGCGCGTGTCCAATGGTCTCAGCGGATTTACATCGGTGAACACCGATTCTGTAAGTCCCGCCGATTTGGCCGCCTGGCAAGATCTGCTGAAGCCGCAGTTCAAAGGCAGGATCATGAGCTATGACCCGACCATCAACGGCTCCGGCGCGCAGCACGCCGCCTTTCTCGAGTACACCCTGGGCGACGATTTCGTCAGGCAGCTGTACAAGGGCCAGCAGATGGTCATCACCAAGGACACGAATCAGTTTGCGGATTGGCTCGGACACAACAAATATCCGATTGCCTTGGCCATGCCCTCGTCGAGCGTCGAGAGCTTGAGGAAGGATGGCCTGCGCGTCGAAGTGGTGACGTTCAAGGAGCATCCGGCCTATTTGACCGCCGGCAGCGGCCTGTTGGCCAAGCTCAAGTCGCCGCCGCATCCCAACGCCGCCGCGCTCTTCGCCAACTGGATGGCCATGGATCGCGGCCAAACGGTCTGGAATGCGAGCCAGGGCTACGTGGGCTCGCGCACCAGCCTCAAGAATGACTGGGTGCCTGATTACGTGCGGCCAAAGCCTGGCGTCGACTACCTCGACACGTACAGGTGGGACTACGTTGAGCACACCTATCCGGACAACCTGAAGAAAGTCCGGCAGGCCATAGGCGCCGGCTAGACCCATGCGCATTGATGCCTTCCCTCATTGCCTGCCACGGGTGTGCTTAGACCGCTTCCGTGCGGTGGCTTCGGGCTTCGCGCTCGACTACCTGAATGGAATGGAAGCTCAGCCGCTCCTGGCGCCGCTGTGGGACCTCGATGGCCGGTTTCGGGCTATGGATCAGGTGGAAGACTACGTCCAGGTTCTCACAATCTGTCTGCCGCCCATCGAGTTCATTGCCCAGGGCCAGACGGGCGCCGACCTGGCGCGCTTGGCAAACGACGAGATGGCCGAGCTGGTGGTGAAACACCCCGATCGGTTCAGGGGCTTCGCCGCATCGCTAGCCATATCCGAAGTCGATGCCTCGCTGGCCGAGATCGAGCGCGCCGTCCGCCAGCTGGGTGCGCTGGGCATCCAAATCCACACCAACGCCAATGGTTTGCCGCTGGACGAGCCGCGCTTCGAGCCAATCTTCGCCGCTATGGAAGCCTTGGACCGGCCGATCTGGGTGCATGGCTGGCGCAGCCCAGCCGTAGCCGACTACGCCGGCGAAGCCGAGTCCAGGTATGGATTATGGCTGGCGTTGGGCTGGCCGTATGAGATGGGCATGTTCATGGGGCGCCTAGCGCTGTCCGGCATGTTCGACCGGCATCCCAATCTGCGCATTCTGACCCACCATAGCGGCGGCATGGCGCCGACCTTTAGCCAGCGCGCAAGCGGCGCGGCCATGCATTTCAATCCCAGCCAAGAGAGTGACCGTGCCGCGGTCGCCAGCCTCACGAAAAGTCCGCTCGACTACTTCAAGATGTTCTACGCCGATACCACCGGGCAAACGCCCATCACCATCACGGCCGCGCTGCAGTTCTTCGGCATCGACCGGGTGATGATGGCCACCGACTTTCCATGGACCTATCCTGCCAAGCACATGACGGCTATCGACCAGCTGTCCCTGTCAGAGGCGCAGCGGCAGCAGCTGCTGAGGGCCAATGCGCAGCGGGTGCTGGGAATCAAATGAGCGAGGCACCAATGGCCCTCACCGCTGAACGGCGCGTCGCCAAGGTTGCGGCTGCGGCATCCACTACCTGGAGCTGGGCGCAGGTCCCAGCCTGGTATTTCTCCATGGCTCGGGCGGCCTGCGGTTCGACGCAACTGCCTTTGGCCTGCTAGCCAGCGACTATCGCCTGCTGGTCCCGTCCATGCCTGGCTTCGACGAGTCGACCGTTGGCAGCGTGACCTCCGGCCCGGAGGTCGCGGACGTGATGGCGGAGTTCATCGCCACGTGCGCGGGCGGGCAGGCGAGCGTGATCGGCGAGTCGTTTGGGGGGGCGGATCGCCGCGTGGCTCACGGTCCGCCATGCTGAGGTAGTCGATCGGGCGATTCTCGCGGCTCCGGGCGGGCTGCGCCGCAGCGGCGGCGACCGCGGATTGAACCTCACGCCTGAGGAGCAGCAGACGCGGCTCTACGGTCGCCCGCTCGATCAGCGGCGCACGCCCTGGCAGGTGGCGCAGCACAGGGCCAACGTCCAGAACGCCATCCGGTTTGGCGGCCCAGCGTGGGACGAGGACCTCTACCAGCAGCTGCCCACCATCCGGCGGCCGGTGCTGGTGATGTCCGGCACCAACGACCAGACGATGGAACGACGCGACATCGAGCTCTTTCCCGAGCGCATCCCCGGCAGCCGCATCAGCTACCTCGAGGGAGCGCCTCATGTGCTGTCGGCCACCTACCCGGAGCAGTTCACGCAGCTGGTCAAGGACTTCCTGGCAGAGGACCGGGCACAATAGTCAGCGACATGCCGTTTACCGAAGAGTTCATCGACGCGGACGAGTTCCGCATCCGTTACCTGCAGTCCGGGGTGGGCGACGCCCTGGTCCACATTCATGGCGCCGGCGGCGTGCGTCTCACCCAAGCCCACGACCTGCTGAGCAAGCATTTCCGGGTGATTGCTCTCGAGCGGCCTACGACGCCGGGTATGGCACAGCAAAGAGCACGCGGGTTAGCCCGCGGTCACTAACTCCTGTCCGGCCTGACGACGGTTGGCCGCGATCTGCTCGTCGACGAACTCTTTCCAGTTCTTGGCGTTGGGCAGCACGTCGGCGACGACGACCAATTGAGGGAAGGAATTGTCCTTCGGGTCGCGGATGACGTGCGGCGGGTCCTCGCCTCGCTGCATCTTGGCAATGGCATCGAACATCACCCGCCGCAGCATGGTGATGGACTTGTCGCCATACCCGAGGTGCTCTTGCGTCCGGTCCTGGATCACGCCGGCCGTCTCAGTCGCCCAGGCATCGTGAACCGCGAAGCCGTTACCCAGGCCGGCAAACGTACGCTGACGCATGTCATCCCTGGTTTGGAGGTATCGATTCGCCTTGTTGCGCCCCAGGCGGCCATCCGGCGTCACGCCGGCGTCGCCGGCCAGAACCTGGAGCAGAGCCTCTTTATTGAGCGGCCCGCTGCGGCGGAAAGTGATCATGTACTTCCAATGGCAGGTGTCGTCGATGGGGACATGCCAATTGACCAGGTAGCCGTCCTTGCCCTGGGTGCCGCCCGGCACCGCGGCGAAGGCCGGCAGCACGGCGTTCTCAACCTTCAAGTAGTAGCCTTCGGGGGCCTTGCGCATGACCAGCTCGCGCATGCCAAAGTCGGTCGTCTCCGTCTCGATGCACGGGGCCACATCTTCGGCCAGCAGGCTCAACGCCGAGCGCTCGGTTCCCTTGGCCGACTCGGCCATCAGGCTGTTGCTGAACTCCTGCAGCGACAGCCGGTGCAGGAATGATAGGTGCACCTGGTCCATGTTGCCCTCGTGTGCCTGCAGGTAGTTGCATTCCTGGTACAGCTTCACGATGACCCGGCGTTCCTCGGGTGCGCTCAGGAAGTCGTAGTTGGGCAGGAGTGGCGGCTCCCCGGGGCCCATGTAGGTGAAGATGATGCCCGACCGCTCCTGGCAGGGATACGCTCGCTGCCGAACCTTCTTGCGGAAGTCGCTGCCGGCGGGCTCGCCCGGCTGATCGAGGCAGCGACCGCTCACGTCGTACAGCCAGCCGTGATAGACACAGCGCAACCCGCCATCTTCCAGGCGGCCATAGCTCAGGTCGGCGCCGCGATGCGCGCAGTGCAGGTCCAGCAAGCCGATCTGCCCCCGGTCGTCGCGAAAAAGCACCAGGTCCTCGCCGAGGATGCGAACCGGCAGCGGGGCAGCGCGATTGTCCAGCTCTCCGACCAGCGCCAGCGGCTGCCAGTAGCGGCGCATGAGCTCGCCGCAAGGCGTGCCCCGGCCGGTCTGCGTCAGCAGATCGTTTTGCTCTCGGGTCAGCATGTTTCTTTCTCCAGAAGTGGGTGGTCCATATGATAAGCGCCGGCAAGGCCGGCTGTTCTAGAATCGGCCCGCTATGAACGCCTCATCGCGCCCTGTCTTTGCGCTGATTCTGACGACCGTCCTGGCCCTGGCCGGCTGCGGCGGCGCGGCCGCGCCGCCATCGAGTGCCGGCCCAGCGCCGGCATCCGCGGCGGCCAAAGCTCCAGCCTCCGCTGCGGCGCCCGCGTCCGCGGCGGCACCGGCAACGTCCAAGCCAGCGGCGCAAGCCGGCGCACCGGCGGTCTGGGAGCAGATCGTCGCCGCGGCCAAACAAGAGGGCACAGCCATCCTCGGCGTGCCACCCGGGCCTCAATACCAGCCGGCCATAGCCGAAGGTTTCGGCAAGGCCTACCCCGGCATCAAGCTGGAGATGACGAACATCCACGCCGCCGATTTCTCCACCCGCCTGGCGAAGGAGCGCGCCGCCGGCCTGTTCGCCTGGGACGCCTGGATCGGCGGCCCGGACGTGGACATCTATCGCCTGGCGAGTGAAGGCGCCTTCGATCCGCTCAAGCCCGACATCACCCAGCCCGACGTTCTCGACAACAGCAAGTGGCTGGGCGGCGGCTTCGACGTCGAGTTTTCTGACCAGGCGAAGAAGTTCACGCTCAACTTCGGCGCGCTCAGCTCCGAAGGCGCATTCGTCAACCGCGACCTCATCCCCGAATCGGCATTGGCCAAATACGAGGATCTGTGGAAGCCCGAATTCAAAGGCAAGATCGTGTGGCAGGATCCCCGCCAGTCGGGCTCCGGAGTGAACTCCGCGGCAGTCATCCTGAAGGTCTTCGGCGAGCAGAAGCTCCGTGACCTGTGGTCTTCGCAGGGCATCGTGCTGTCAACGGACGAGCGCCAAATGGCCGAGTGGGTAGCTCGCGGCACCCATCCCATCGGCATTGGCTTGGTGCGCAACCGCGGCATCGACCTGCTGAAGGCGCAGGGAGTCGGGCTCAGCATCAAGAGCGTCCCCTTTCCAATCGCCCTCAACATCCCCGGCGCCCATGCCTTGATCGCCGTGAACAAGCCGCCGCATCCCAACGCCCGTAAGGTGATCCTGACCTGGATCCTCAGCCAGGATGGCCAGACGGCGATCGCCAAGGCGTCCAACATCAACAGCCGCCGGCTGGATGTGCCGATAGTCGACCCGACCACCGTGCCGCCTAAGGACCAGCCGACCCTGAACACGCAGGCCGAGGATTTCGCCCCGCTTCGGGCGCAGGCCAACAAGATCGCGGCCGAGATCTTCAAGTAATGCGCTACCGCTCGATTCGCGACTTTATCCAAGCAGCCGACGAGATCGGAGAGGTCAAGACGGTACATGGCGCCGCCCTGGAGCAGGACGTAGGCTGCCTCACCGAGCTGGCTTCGGAGATGGATGGGCCGATGCTGCTGTTCGACCGCTTCGAAGGCTATCCCGAAGGCTTCCGCATCGCCAGCAACCTGTACCGCAACAGCCTGCGCCGCTTTGCTCTGGCCCTCCAACTGCCGGTCGATTCGCATCCCATCGACCTGGTCAAGCTGCTGCGCGAGCGCAAGCGGAAGCAGAAGCCGATGCCTCCGGTGTTCGTCGCCGATGGGCCGGTCCTGACGAATCAGCTGTCCGGCGCCGATGTCGACGTGGAACGCTTTCCGGCGCCGCTGTGGCACTCAGAAGACGGCGGCCGGTACATCGGCACCGGGGACCTGCTGGTGCTCCGCGACCCGGAGACGGGCTGGATCAACTTCGGCACCTATCGGGCCTGCGTGCAAGGCCGGCAGCGACTGAGCTTGTGGATCATCAAGTACAAGCGCGGCCGCATGATCGTGGAGAAGTACTGGGCGCAAGGCAAGCCGTGCCCCGCCGCGCTGGTGTTGGGCTGCGATCCGGTGACCTTCATGGCCGGTACCAGCCAGCAGAAGTACGAGCACGCCGGCGCGCTGCACGGCGCCCCGGTGGAGGTCCTTGAGGCGCCGCTCACTGGCCTGCCCATTCCGGCCGGCTCAGAGGTGGTGTTCGAAGGCGAAATACCGCCCATCGACGAGGAAAGTGCCGTCGAAGGCCCTTTTGGCGAATGGCCCGGCTACTATTCGCATTCCGGCCCCGAGTGCGTGCTGCGCGTGCAGCACATCTCCCACCAGGACGACCCCATTATTCACGGCTTTCCGCCGCTGCGGCCGGTGCTTTCCTGGGGTGCGGAGCTGCCGGGCATGGCCGTCGAAGTGTGGGATCACCTGGAACGGTCCGGCGTCAGCGACGTCACCGGCGTATGGGGCCACTGCCACGGGCTGATGCTGGTGATCGCGCTCACGCAGCGCTATCCGGGCCATGCCGAGCAGGCGCTGATGACGTCCATCGGCCGCATCTCGGGCGGCATGTACGGCTACGTGGTGGTCGTGGACGACGATATCGATCCATCCAATATGCGCGACGTGCTGTGGACCTTGTGTACGCGCGTGGATCCGGCCAAGGCGGTGCAGATCGCCCACAACATGCTGACCAGCGACCTGGACCCCCGCCTGAGCCCCGAGCAGAAGGCCGCTGGCGACTACACCATGGGCCGCATGCTGATCAACGCCTGCAAGCCCTTCCGCTGGCGCGAGTCGTTCCCCAAGACCAACATCTTCTCCGAAGCGGAGCGGCGCGAGGTCCGCCAGCGCTGGTCCGGGCTCCTGCAAGAGCTTGAGGACATGGTCCAGGGCCGCAAGCGCTCAGACTCCCTCTCCCTACCGGAGAGGGCAGGGGAGAGGGTCCGAGTCTAGGCTCTCGCGCCCAGCTCTGGCCCAGGCGCAGGTCGATGTGATTGCGGTCCGGATCGAGCACCCGGCACTGATTCGTGATAGGACCCGCGGCTGCTCGGTGACGATGGCAAGGTACCGGATACGTGATTCCAAAGGGCCTTGCCCTCCTTCCTGGCGTTCCATGATACGGTCCAGCAGCTGGTCCTCGATGACCCGCCGGTAGTATCATCAGCGCACTTCCACCAAGGAGTCTTTGCGTCATGACACGATTTCCGTCTGCGGTGGTCATAGCGGCTCTGGCGCTGGTTGCCTGCGGCGGCACGGCCACGCCTGCGGCGGCACCGCCCAGCGCATCGCGGGCCGCCAGTCCGAGCCAGGCCGCGGTCAGCGCAAGCGCCAAGCCCAGCCAGGCTGCGGCCAGCCCGAGCGCCAGTCAGGTGGCCGCCAAGCCCAGCGCCGCCGCCAGTGCCGCCCAGGCCAGCGCCGAGGCGGGCGCGACCGCGCAGCCGATCAAGATCGGCCTGATCGAGCCGTTTACGGGCCCGTTCGCCGAGATCGCCAAAGACAACCGCGATGGCATGAACATGTTCCTGGAGTCGGTCAATGGCGTCATCGCCGGGCGCAAGGTCGAAGCGATTACGGCCGACGACCAAACGCAAGGCGACGTTGGCCTGACCAAGGCCAAGCAGCTGGTCGAGAGCGACAAGGTGCAGATCCTCATGGGCACGGTGGCCACGCCGGTGTGCTACGCCGTATCTGGCTATGTCAAGCAGGCGCAAGTGCCGTACATGGTCACCGGTTACTGCACGGCCCAGAACCTCACCGTCGATCCCAAGTTCGCCAGCCCCTATCTGACGCGCGTCACGCTGATCGGCATGCAGATGGCCGATCCGGCCGCCGAGTGGGCCTACAAGCAGGGCTTCCGCAAGGCCGTGCTGATCAGCTCCGACTTCGCTGCGGGGCTGGAAAACGGGGATGCCACCGCCGCCGCCTTCATAAAGCGCGGCGGCACCATCGTCCAGGAGCTCTACCCCAAGCTCGGGACCAACGACTTTGGGCCCATCGTGAGCCAGATCGACAAGAGCGCCGACGTGCTGTTGTCCTTCGTCCCGGGCACTGACGGCATTCGTTACGTCGATGCTTACACCTCCTACCTGGGAGCGAACAAGCCGCCCATAGTCGACGTCACTGGCGGGATCATCGTCACCTCCAACATCGATTCGCTCAAGGACAAGGCGCTGGGCATCGTCGCCTCAAAGGCCTACGTCGAAACCCTCGACAATCCCAAGAACAAGGCCTTCGTCAAGGCCTATCAGCAGAAGTTCCCCGGCAAGATGGTCTCAGTCGACGTAGCGCTTACTTACTCGGCATTTGAGATCTTCGAGGCGGCCCTGAAGAAGGTTAACGGCGCTATCGAGCAGAAGCAGGCGTTTCTGGATGCGCTCCAGGCCACCAACCTCGAGACGGCGCGCGGCCAGATCAAGCTCGACAAATATCACGACATCGTGCAGAACATCTACATATACAAGATCGTCAAGCAGGGCGCAAGCTACGGAACGGAAATCGTCGACACCAACAAGGAAGTGAGCCAATTCGCCACCTTCACGCCCGAGCAGATGGCCAAGCTCCAAGTCGGCACCATGAAGGGCAAATGGGTGGGCATGACCAAAGCCAAGCTCGACGACATACTGAAGTAGCGCCGCTGTTGGCTGCCTGGTTTCGCACGAAACCAAGCTTCCGGCGGCTCGGGCCATTGGCCGGGATTGCGCTGGCGCTGCTCCTAGCTGGCTGCGGCGCCGCCAGCCCGCCAGCCTCTGCTCGCCCGCCGACCAACGGCGCAACGAGCGCGGCCCCGGCAAGCGTCCAGCCGTTGTCGCCGCCCGTCCACCTCAAGGTCGGCGTCAACCAGACGCTGAGCGAGTCGGGCCTGTACATCGGCCTCGAAAAGGGCTACTTCCGGGACGAGGGCCTGGAGGTTGAACTGACGACGCTGCCCTCGATTCAAGATATGGTGCCGGTGCTGGCCACGGGCGCTCTCGATATCGGCAGCGGCGGCCTCGTGCCGGCGGTATTCAACGCCATCAATCGAGGTGCGGGACTACGGGTGGTGACCATCGCCACCTTCTACGCTGCCGGCTACGATCCAGCCCTGGTGGCCCGCAAGGACCTGGTGGACGGCGGCCAACTCAAGAACTACTCCGATCTAAGGGGCAAGAGCTACGCCACCACTACCGCCAATGTCAGCGTGTTCAACATGGCTTACGAGCGCGCGCTGGAGCTGGGCGGCGTGTCTCGCGAAGACGCGAAGAACGTCAACCTCAGCTTCCCCGACATGGTCACCGCTTTGGCCAACAAAGGGATCGATCTAGCCTTCCTGCCGGAACCGTTTGCCACCGCCGCCGTGGACAAGGCCGCAGGTGTCCGCTGGCGGCAGGTGGGCGAGATCCTGCCCGATCAGCCGGCCTCGATGTGGGTCTACTCGCAGAAGCTGGTGGAGAGCCAGCCCGAAGCCGGCCGCCGCTACATGGCGGCCTTGCTGCGCGGCGCCCGCGACTACGAGGAAGCCTTCAAGAAGAACAAAGGCCGCCCCGAGGCCGTCGCCGCCCTGGCAAAGTACACCAGCATAAAGGACCCCGCGTTGTACGACAAGATCGCTCCAGTCAAGCTGGCCCTGTCGGGCGAAGTGCCCCTGGACAAGCTCAAGAGCACGCTGGAATGGTTCAAAGAGCGCGGCGCCTTGGAGCGTGTTCCGGACGTGAACACGGTGGCAGAAAGCCAGTTCTCGGCCTACGCCGTGTCGCGCCTCGGCCCCTACCGTTAGAATGACGCCTACTCGGTAGCGCCATGCAATTCGGCCTCTTTTCAGAATCCGGCAACCGCCA
>DATGVV010000172.1:0-1578 GCA_035299885.1 Chloroflexota bacterium
CGATGAGCCCTCACCCTGACCCTCTCCCAGAGGGCGAGGGGATTGCCTACGCGCCGGCTTCACCTCCTGGACGATCTCGTCCAGATTGAACTCCAGGCAGGAGCAGAAGCCGCAGCCGTGGAGCTTCGAGTGATCGTGCGCCGCGCGGCTGTGTCCGCAGACGCATTTGCCAATGGTGATCAGCTGTTGCGGCGTCATCGGAGCCTCAGCGCAAGGGCGAGAACGACGCCGGAATGACCAGCATGCTCTCCTGCTTGAGCAGCAGCTCCGACGTCTTGGGTGGCCAGATGCCCTGCCGCTGCGCCTCAGCGCGGATGCGCTGGCGCTCGGCCGCGTCGCTGTACGCCCAGATGTGCACCCATTGGTTCAGGGGACCCATCTCCGTATACCAGACGCCCACCAGCGGCGACAGCTTGGCGCGGGCCTCGATCATCTTGCCCCAGCGTTCGATTATGGTTGGGATGGCGCCGGGCTGGGTGGTGTAGGTGCGGATCTCGTAGATGTTGCCCAGCTGGCGCGGCTCGAGCGGCGGCGAGAACGGGGCGGGCGTCAGGATCTTCGACTCCTGCTGCAGCAGCAGGTCGTGCAGCCCGGGAGGCCAGCCCTCGACTTTTCTGGACTCGGCCCGCAGCCGGTCCCGCTCGCCGGCATCCTCATAGGGCCAGACGTGGATGATCTGGTTGAGTGTGCCGACCTCGGTGTGCCAGAAGGCGGCCAGCGGCGACACCTTCACGCGGCCCGGCAGGGCTTTGGCGAAGCGCTCCTCGGCCTCGGGCACCTTGCCCGGCTTGCAGGTGTAGGTCCGCATCTCGATGATCATTGGCTTCTCCTCATTCGAACCGATCGGGCGAGTCGGGCACAACTATACGCCCTAGCGGGGTGGGAAGAGCGCGATGCACTTGCACGAGTTCATGACGTAGCTCTCCAGGAACTCGCACACCGCGGGCTTCTGGCCGAGCTCGTGCATCGCGCCAATCAGCGGCAGCCAGTTCAGGATCTCGTGCTGGCCGGCGTCCTCGACCTCGGCCAGGCTCAGGTCGCGCCAGGCGGTGTAATCAGCCGCCTTCAGCTCGCGATAACGCTGGCGATCGGCTTCGACGTCGGGGTGGATCCAGTGGTTCTTCTCGGTCAGGAAGGCGTGCGACCAGCTGGATGAGCCAACCACGGCCGCGCGCCAGGGGCTGGCTTTGAGCGCCCGGGCGACGGCCTGGCCCAGCTCGAAACAGCGGGCCGGCGACGGAGCCGGGGGATCGGGCGAGTCGACGCTGGGGCCCAGCAGATGGTCCAGCCCGCCGCGGTTGCGAACGATGCTCGAACCGTAGGCGTTGACGTGAAAGGGCACGATCGGGTAGCTCCAGCCGCGGCGGTCGTAATCGAAGTAGATGAGCGTGTTGCGGAAGGCGTGGCCGAGCTCGTGCATGTGGTGCAGCCGGTAGGCGTACGACATGTCGAAGCGCTGCTCCAGCAGCTGGCGCGCCAGGTAGCGTGCCGCATCGGGATGGCCGGGATAGCAGAAGCGCTTGTCGCTCGGCTCACCCCACACGTTCGGGCGCGGTTCGCGGCCGAGGTCTGATGCAA
>DATGVV010000173.1:0-10589 GCA_035299885.1 Chloroflexota bacterium
CGCGGCCGCCTCGAATAGCGCGCTGATGAAGGCACTCGTGATGGGATGGTGCTGCTCCTCGGCGGTCGTGCCTTTTATCGGGTTTGGATGCGGCACCTGGGTCCTGAGGGGCAGCGCCACCGCGCCCTCGTAGGCGAACACGTTGACGTTGTGGCCCTTGCGCAGCGCGGCGTCGGCGAGGCGCAGCACGGTGGTCGTGGTGGCGCTCTCGTAGGGCGGGTCCATCACGGAGATGGTGAGTGTTTTGCCAGTAGCCATGGTTCTCCTCCTAGTGCCACACGGCTTTGCAGCCGTCGGTCATGAGCAAATCCATCAGCTGGTCCATGCTGGCCGTGGTGACGCCGCTGGCGAGCTTGTCGCGCCAGATGCCGCGCTCGCGCAGCGAGAACTCGTCCGCCAGGACGCTCACCTTCCCGCTGGCGCCGAGCTTGCGCAGGCTGTCGGCCTTGGCGCCTCGGCGGGTCACCAGCACCCCGTTCTGGATGAGAAAGAAGGTGACGTCGTTGCCGGCGCCGGCCAAGTCGAGCGCCAAGTCGGCGAACTGCGCCGGGTCGCCGTATTCGAACGGATCACGTGATTCGATGAGCAGGTATTTCGCCATGCAGGTTCCTCGCTTTCGGTACGTCTGAAGCGGCCGCTTCGGCGTGCTACACAATAGAGGCCATGGCCGGGGAGCACATCGGGGAGTTCACCCATCTTTCCGGTACCCCGCCGCCTGAGCGCCGAACCGATTCGAGCCTGGCGGAGCTGCTGTGCGCGCTGTCGTTTGCCAGCGGGCTGGCGCTCGGCGGCCGCATGGAGCACGGCATCGGCAGCGCCTACATCGGCTTGCGCATTGCCGGCGCGCTTGGCCTGCCTGAGGAAGATCGCGAAGCCATCTACTACGGCGCGCTGATCAAGGATGCCGGCTGCACCGCCTGCTCAATCATCTTCGACGCCTTCTTTCCGAACGACGAGGTGGTGCCGCTGGCGCTGTTTATGATTCCGGACGAGCGGCGAATGGGCGAGCTGATGGCCTGGATGTCGCGGGGCATCCCCAAGGACAAACGGCTGGCTCTTCGCCTGGCCAAGCTGCTGCCGATGATGCTGCAGTGCGGCGCCGTCATGCGCGAGACTCGCGCCACCCATTCTGAAGTTGGTGAGATGTTCGCCCGGCGGCTCGGTTTCGGCGAGCACGTCCAGCGTGCGGTCCGTTTGCAGGGCGAACGCTCGGACGGCCGAGGCGTGGCCTATAGCCTGCCCGGTGACCAGATCCCGGCAGCCGCCCGCGTGCTCAGCGTCGCGCGCGTCACGGAGGCCTGCCATGGCTTCGAGGGCCGGGCGTGCGCGCTCGAGCAGGCGCGCAAGGGCGCCGGCGGCCGATTCGATCCTGACGTGGTCGCCGCCTTTCTCGAACTGGCGCAGCAGGATGAATTCTGGGAACCACTCGAGAAGGACACGCGCCAGGAGACCGTACTCGCCATGCGCCCGTCGACCTCGGCAGAGGTGAGGACGGAGGAGCAGCTCGACGCCGTTTGTGAGGCGCTGGCGGATTTTGTGGACTTCAGATCCACTCCGCGCTGGAACCACTCGACCGAAGTGGCGGAGCAGGCGGTGGCGCTGGCGGGACGGCTGGGGCTCAGCCAGGCTGAGCAGCGACGGACGCGCCGCGCCGCCCTACTGCACGATCTGGGCATGGTCGCGGTGCCGGTCGGCGTCGCCGCCAAGCAGGACCGCTTGAGCACCGCGGAGCAAGAGCAACTGCGGCTACACGCCTACTACACCGGGCGTGTGCTGGAGCGGGTGGCACCGCTCCAGAGTTTGGCTCTCGAGGCCTCCTCAGACCACGAGTGGTTCAACGGCCAGGGATATCACCGGCGGCTGGCCGGCGAGTCAATCCCGCTGATCGGCCGGATCATTGCCGCGGCGGAGGCTTGGACCAACCTGACGGAGGAAGACGCCATCCAGGCCGAAGATCAACTTGCTCGCTTCCGCTCCCTCTCAGGCAATCAGCTCGACCCCGTCTGCTGCGAGGCGCTGGAGCAGATCGCCGTGGGCTCGCCCGCGCCCAAGCCGCTGCGCCGGCCGGCGTCCTCGGACAAGCTCACCGATCGCGAGATAGAGGTGCTTAATCTGCTCGCCCACGGCCTCAGCAATCGCCAGATCGCCGGCGCCCTGGTGATCAGCAACAAGACCGTCGAACATCACCTCGAGCACATCTACGACAAGCTCGACATCTCCACCCGCACCTCGGCCGTGGCCTACGCCATCCATCACGGCCTGGTCTCAGCTGGCGCTTAGTTCCTTCGCCACCAGCTCGCCCATGTCGGTGGTGGAGGTCTTGCCGCCCAGGTCGACCGTGCGATGGCCTTTGTCCAGCACGCGCTGCACCGCGCCCTCGATGGCGTCGGCCGCCCGCGGCTGATCGAGCGACAGCCGCAGCATCATGGCTGAGCTCAGGATCGTTGCCAGCGGATTGGCGACGCCTTTGCCCGCGATGTCGGGGGCGGTCCCGTGGATGGGCTCGTACAGCCCAAACTTGCCCTTGCCGAGGCTGGCCGACGGCAGCAGGCCCATCGAGCCGGTGAGCTGCGAGGCCTCGTCGGTGAGGATATCTCCGAACATGTTCTCGGTGACGATGACGTCGAACTGGCGCGGCTCACGGATGAGCTGCATCGAGCAGTTGTCCACCAGCATGTGGCCCACTTCGACGTCCGGGTAACGCTTGGCGACCGTAGTCACCGTCTGCCGCCACAAGCGGGAGGTGGACAGCACGTTGGCCTTGTCGACCGAGGTGAGCTTCTTGCGGCGGCCGCGGGCCAGCTCAAAGCCGGTGACGGCGATGCGCTCGATCTCGGGCTGCGAGTAGGCCATGGTGTCCACGCCCCGCAACACGCCGTTCGGCGCCTTCCAGACCTTGCTGGGCTTGCCGAAGTACAGCCCGCCGGTGAGCTCGCGCACCACCAGCAGGTCCGTGCCCCGCAGCACCTCTTCGCGGATGGGTGAGGAGGTGATGAGCGCCGGGTTGACCTTGACCGGCCGCAGGTTGGCGTACAGCTTGAAACCGTAGCGCAGCTTGAACAGCGCCTGCTCGGGCCGCGCCTTGGCCTCGGGATCGTCCCATTTGGGGCCGCCTACCGCGCCCAGTAGGATGGCGTCGCACTTCTCGCACATAGCGAAGTCCTCATCGCGCATGGCAACGCCATAGCGATCGATAGCGGCGCCGCCGATGATGGCGTCCTGGAACTCCAGCGGCACGTCAAATTTGCCGCCCGCGACGCGAAGCACGTTGACCGCTTCGCGGCACACTTCGGGGCCAATGCCGTCACCCGGGAGAACAGCAATTTTGGGCATGCGACACAGCATACATCGGCTCCTTTAGCACTCCTCTTGACAGACTGCTAAAACTATGCTAGTGATTCGCCCCTTTTTGCTGGGCCTGGGTCGAGATGATGACCCCGTTCGCGACCTGGCGGACAGTCTTGCCGGAGCGCTCTGCCAGCTGGTTGATCCGTTCCAGCGCTGCCGCGTCGGTCAGCCCAAGCTCGTCCGTGAGGATGGCCTTAGCCCGTTCGAGCAGCTTCTGCGTCGTGATCTCGTCACGCAGATCGTCGGCGGCTCTCCGGGTCGTGCGAGCCAGGGTGGCCAGCTGTCGGGCGATCTCCATGGCCGTGATGAGCTTCATCGCGCTGACGGGCTTCAACACACAGCCGAAGACGCCCGCCTGCACCGCGCGCTGGACCTGCTGCTGGCGCGGTTCTTGGGTTAGCAGCAGCACTGGCGCGCTCCGCTGGCGACTGATAGCCTCAGCCGCGGAGATGCCGTCCATGCCTCGCAACTCGACGTCCACGAGCGCCAGATCTGGCCTCAACGCTCGCGCCATGTTCACCGCGCTGACGCCGTCGCCTGTCTCGCCGATCACCTGGTAGCCGCCCTCTCTGAGCAGCGCGCGCAGCTCAGCCCGGAGGGAATCGTCCCCTGCGACGAGGATGAGGCGCTTCAGCGCCGTGGGAGCCATGACTATTCCAACGTACTGGCTCGTTTGGAAGTCGGTAAGGTGCAAAGTGCCCAATGCCGCCGAGTTGATTTCGGGTACTTTGCCCGATGCCAGATGGCGTTTGTGCGTTTAGCCTAAGACCAATTCAAGGGCCGCACCATGCGGCCGGACATGGCAAGGCTGCCACCCTGCGGCACACGCGACGGTGCCACTCCAAGACCCCAGTTCAGGAGTGTCAGCACGCCATGAACAAGTTTGAAGAGATCAAAGCCACCAAGGATGGGCTTGACGTCTGGCCCGACATCCTGCGCTATGCGCGTGAGGGCTGGGAGGCCATCAGCGATGACGACAAGGCCCGGATGAAGTGGTATGGGCTGTTCTTTCGTAAACACACCCCTGGCTATTTCATGCTGCGCATTCGCATTCCGAATGGCATCGCCAGCGCCGCTCAGCTGCGGGCCATTGCCGGCATCGCCAGTGACTTCGGCCGCTCTGAGCTGGACATCACCACCCGCCAGCAAATTCAGGTGCGCTGGTTCCGGATCGAGCACGTGCCCGAAATCTTCTCGCGGCTAAACGCGGTTGGACTCGACAGCCGCCAGACGGGTATGGACAACATCCGCAACGTGATGGGCTGCCCATTGGCGGGCATCACCCCGCATGAGCTGTTCGATGCCTCGCCCGCGGTCCGAGCGTTCACCGCGGCCTTCGTTGGCAATCCCGAGTTCACCAACCTGCCGCGCAAGTTCAACGTGGCCATCACCGGCTGCCCCAGCAACTGCGTGGCGTTGGAGTCCCAGGACATCGCTCTCGTTCCAGCCGAGAAGCTCGGTGGGGACGGCCTACCGGTGTACGGTTGCAACGTCCTGGTCGGCGGCAAGATGGGCTCCGGTGGCTTCACGCCAGCGCAACCGGTCAATGCGTTTGCCCATTTGGACGAAGCAGCCGAGGTGTGCTGCCGGATCGTCGAGATTTTCCGCGACTACGGGCCGCGCGAATCACGCTCTCAGGCGCGGCTGTCGTTCCTGTTGGAGGACTGGGGCATGGAGCGCTTCCGCGAGGCGCTCGAAGAGCGGCTCGGCCGGCCGCTGCCCGAGGCTGGCGCCGACGCGCGCTGGCTGCGCCAGGGCGATCACGTTGGCGTCGAGCCGCAGAAGGAGCTCGGCAAGTACAGCGTTGGGCTGGCGGTGCCGGTGGGCCGGCTGACCTCCGACCAAACCCTGGCCACGGCCGACCTGGCGGACTGTTACGGCGCCGGCGAGGCCCGGCTCACGCCTGGCCAGAACCTGATCCTGACCCACGTGCCGGACAAGCGGCTGGCGGAGCTGCTGGCCGAGCCCCTGCTGCAACAGCTCCGGCCCGACCCGTCCTTGCCGCTGCGGGGCACGGTGAGCTGCACCGGCGCTGGCCTGTGCGACCTGGCGCTGACTGACACCAAGCGGCACGCGCTCAAGGTTGCGCGCCGGCTGGAAGAGATGCATCTCCTGGAGCGGCCGATCGCCATCAATTGGTCGGGCTGTCCTGCCGGCTGCGGCAACCACCAGGTCGCCGACATCGGGCTGCAGGGCGGCAAAGCGCGCGTCGGTAATGAGGTGATCGAGGTCTACCAGGTGTTTGCCGGTGGGCGCGGCGGTCGCGCGGCTCGGCCGGCCGCCGAACTTCTGAACGGCATCCCAGCCACCGAGATCGCGGACGTCGTCGAGCGGCTGGTGGAGGCCCACGAATCCGGCCACGACCTGGTCCAAGCCGCGCGGCAGATTGCCCTCGAACGAGGCGCCGCCAACCAAGCGGCTGCCTGAGCCACATCAAATCCAAGGAGCACCAACATGTACCAGGAAACTCTAGAAAGCATCAGTGCGGTAGCCGAGAAGAAATACGCCAGCCTAGCCAGCGCCCCGCTGCGCTACATCCTGATGTCGGCCCTAGCCGGAGCGTACGTCGGCCTTGGCATCGCCCTCATCTTCGCTATCGGGGCACCGCTTTCGAAAGCCGGGTCGCCATTCCTGAAGCTGGCGATGGGCGCATCGTTTGGCGTTGCCCTGACGCTGGTTATCTTCGCCGGCTCCGAGCTGTTCACCGGCAACGCGCTGGTGCTGACCATCGGTGCGCTCACCGGAAAATCGAGCTGGAGACAGCTTGGTTCGGTATGGCTGTGGTCCTACGCCGGTAACCTGCTGGGATCCATCGGCCTGGCCTGGCTGCTGGCCCAATCCGGCGCGCTCGGCGCCGACCCGCAGCGGGCCTTCATCGAGACCACCGCGGCAGCCAAGATGCACCTGGATTTCGGCGCGGCCTTCGCCCGCGGCATCCTGGCCAACTGGCTGGTCTGTCTGGCCGTCTGGTGCTCCATGCGGACCAAGAGTGACGTGGCCAAGCTGGTGCTCATCTTCTGGTGCCTGTTCGCCTTCATAGGGGCTGGTTTTGAGCACAGTATTGCCAACATGACGCTGCTCGCGGTCGCCCTGTTCCAGCAGCATGCCGAGACGGTGTCCTGGCTGGGCTACGTCCAGAACCTGGTGCCGGTTACGCTGGGCAACATCGTCGGCGGCGCCATCTTCGTCGGCGGAGCCTACTGGCTCAGCTCGCCCGTCAAACTGGCAGTGCCGACGTCGGCCGTCTCGCCGCACGCCCTGCCCATGGGCTTGGCGGCGGAAGCGGAGGCGGCCTAGGCTCGCCTACCTAACCCGCGCGAAGATGGCGTCGCCTTCCAACCGGACGTCGAACGTGCGCCGCGGCTGGGTGGTCAGCTTCTCCAGGGGCTGGCCATCGGGCCGGGATCGCAGCGGCCGCTTGAGCTGCGCCTCGCGCAAGACCTTGCCCGTCTCCACGTCGTACTGCGAGCCGTGCAGCGCGCAGGTGACGGTCTTGCCCTCGAGCGTGCCCTGGTGGAGCAGGGTGCGCATGTGGCCGCAGTGGTTGGCCATCACGAACACCTCGCCGTCCACCCTGGCCATCAGCACCGGCTGGCCCTCCAGCTTCGAAGGCTTCATGGCGCCCTCCGGCAGCTCGGTCAGATAGCCGATGCGCTCCCAGTAGCCCACCAGGTAGCGGCCGGTGTGCGGCTCGAAATAGGTGATCTCCGGCTCGTCCGCGGCGTCCTGCCAGCTGAAGCGCACGATCGATCCCTTGGCCGGGTCGGGCTCCCAGGCGGACTCCTTGGTAAGGGGCCGGCCGAGGTAACCCATGCGCAGGATCTTGATGGGATCGCCGTGGCTCACGCACAGCACGCTGCGGCCGGGATAGCGCCTCAGCAGCTCGAACATCAGCCGCTGCATGCGTAGAAACACCTGCTGTACCGTCTCATCGCCGGCGTGCGCGTCATAGAAATTGGGGTGGCGTGGCATCTTGGCCCAGTGCTGCCCCTGGAAGTGCGTTCGGATCTCGATCAACCGGCGGCTCTCGCGCAGCGGGATGCCCGGATGGTGGCGGGCGATGACTTGCGCCGTTTGCTTCGCGCGCAGCATGGGGCTGGTGTAGATGGCGGCAAGGGGCTCCTCGGCCAGCGCCTGGGCGGTGGCCTCGGCGTCCTTTTCACCCTGCTCGCTCAACGTGAAGCTCGGCAGCCGGGCATAGAACACGTTATCGGGGTTGGTCACGTCCGCATGGCGGACGAACAGCACGTCGGTCCGGGGCACCCATCGATCTTAATGTTCCTCCTTCTCCCACTGCGGTGGGCGAGGAACAATACGGGGTATGGCGAGAAGCCTTTCCCTCGCGGTGAAGAGGCAGCTCCAGCAACACGACATGCTGGCGCCGGAGCAGGTTGGCCTGGTGGCCGTATCGGGCGGCGCCGACTCGGTTGCGCTGCTGCTGGCGCTGAACGAGATCGGCTGCCGGCTGGTGGTCGCCCACCTCGATCACGGGCTGCGGCCGGAGTCGGCCGCGGACGCCGAGTTCGTGCGCTCGCTGTGCGCCGGTCTGAGCCTGCCGTGCGTTGTGGACAAGCGCGACGTGGCGGCCCATCGGCGAGATCGCAAGCTGTCGCTGGAGGCGGCCGCGCGGGAAGTGCGGCACGCGTTCCTGCGCCAGACTGCTGAGCGCGAGGGCGCTAGCGCGATCTTCCTGGGCCATACTGCCGACGATCAAACCGAGACCTTCCTGCTGCGCCTGATCCGGGGTGCCGGCGTGGCCGGCCTGAGCGGCATGCGACCCAAAGATGGCCTGCGGTGCCGGCCGATGCTGGGCCTGTGGCGAAAGGACGTCGAAGCCCATCTGAGGAGGCAGGGCCAAGTCTGGCGCGAGGACGCCAGCAATCGCGACCCGACCTTCCTGCGCAACCGCGTGCGGCATGAGCTGCTGCCGCTGCTGGAGAGCCTGAACCCCGGCATCAAGCAGGTGCTGCTGCGCGAGGCGCAGCTGCTAGCGGAGCGCCGGCAGGACCTCGATGCCGAGGTGCTGCGACGCCTGGGCCTGTCCGCGCGCCAGATCGGCGCGGCGCGGGCCGGCAAGGCCATCATTCTCAAAGGTGGGTGGCGGCTGTCGCCGCCGGGCACACCCGTCCCGACTGAAGCCTTCGACCTCCATCTGCCGGTGCCCGGCGAAGTGCGCATCCCGGGCGTGGGACGGCTTAACGCTGAGCTCAGTGCCCCGCAGAAAGGCGGAGGCAGCACCGAGTACGTCGACGCGGCCCGGATCGAGGACGGCTTGCACGTCCGGAACCGGCGGCGGGGCGACCGCTTTGTGCCGCTGGGCATGAGCTCACCCAAGAAGCTGCAGGACTTCTTTGTCGATGAGCGTGTCCGGCGCGAGCGGCGCGATCGCGTCCCCATCGTGACCAGCGGCGACGCGATCGTATGGGTTGCTGGCATGCGGATTGACGACCGCTTCAAGGTGACACCCGCCACCACTCGCGCCATCCGGCTGCGCTTCGAGCCGGAGTGATTCGATAGCCGTTTCGTCCTAGGCGCCGCGTGCTCACAAGCTAGCAATCAGCAAGAGTGTGAGTGATATACTGCCTCCACGGTCCCGTACCAGCGGTTCTAGTGCACGCAGCGAGTAACTAATGGACACCAAATGGCTCCGCAATAGCTTCGTCTACCTGATCATCATGGTCGCCATCCTGGCGGTCTTCTTCACGATCTTTCAGCAGCCAGGCAAAGAGAAGCCCGTTGCGCTGACGGACCTGTACCAGACCGTGGTCAACGACGCTAAAAACGGCAACAAGGACGCAGTGGTCATCAACGCCAATAAGGTGACGGTCAAGTCGCCCGAAGGCACCAAGACGGCTTGGATCGGCGAACGCACTGACGTGCTGCAGCAGCTGCGCGATCGCGGCGTCCAGGACACGCAGGTGTCGCTGGAGTACCAGGCGCCGAGCCAGTGGGGCAACTGGCTGGGCCTGCTCGGTTCCTTCCTGCCGCTGATTATCTTTGGCGGCCTGCTGCTGTTCATGATGCGTCAGGCGCAGGGCACGAACAACCAGGCGCTGAGCTTCGGTAAGAGCCGGGCGCGCATGTTCCTGGGCAACAAGCCCACGGTGACGTTCGTGGACGTGGCCGGCGTGGATGAGGCCAAGCAGGAGCTGGCCGAGGTGGTCGAGTTCCTCAAGTACCCCGATAAATTCGCCGCCCTTGGCGCGCGCATCCCGCGCGGCGTGCTGCTGGTCGGCCCGCCGGGCACCGGCAAGACGCTGCTGTCGCGCGCGGTCGCCGGTGAGGCTGGCGTGCCCTTCTTCAGCATCTCCGGCTCCGAGTTCGTCGAGATGTTCGTCGGCGTGGGCGCCTCGCGCGTGCGCGACCTGTTCGATCAGGCCAAGCGCAACTCGCCGTGCATCGTGTTCGTGGACGAGATCGACGCCGTCGGCCGCCAGCGCGGCGCCGGCCTGGGTGGCAGCCACGATGAGCGTGAGCAGACGCTGAACCAGATCCTGGTCGAGATGGACGGCTTCGACACCAACACCAACGTGATCGTCATCGCCGCCACCAACCGGCCCGACGTGCTCGATCCGGCGCTGCTGCGGCCGGGCCGCTTCGATCGCCAGGTTGTGCTCGATCGGCCAGACATCAAAGGCCGGCTGGCCATCCTCGAGGTCCACGCCAAGGGCAAGCCGCTGGACAAGACCGTCAGCTTGGAGACGCTGGCCAAGCAGACGCCTGGGTTCTCGGGGGCCGATCTCTCGAACCTCGTGAACGAGGCCGCCATCCTGGCCGCGCGGCGCAACAAGAAGGCCATCTTCATGCCCGAGATGGAAGAGGCCATCGATCGCGTCGTGGCCGGGCCCGAGCGCAAGAGCCGCATCATCTCTGAGAAAGAGAAGGCCATCACGGCCTATCACGAGGTTGGCCATGCGCTGGTCGCCCGCTTGCTGCCCAACTGCGACCCCGTGCACAAGCTGAGCATCGTCGCCCGCGGCATGATGGGTGGCTACACCCGCTTCCTGCCCGTTGAGGACCGCTACTTGTGGACCAAGAGCCAGTTCGAGGACAACCTGGCCTCTCTGCTGGGCGGCCATACGTCCGAGGTGCTCATCTACGGCGAGAGCACCACGGGTCCCTCCAACGATATCGAGCGCGCCACGCACATCGCCCGGCGCATGGTCACCGAATACGGCATGAGCCCGAAGATCGGACCGATTGCCCTGGGCCACAAGGAGGAGATGATCTTCCTGGGCCGC
>DATGVV010000174.1:0-1719 GCA_035299885.1 Chloroflexota bacterium
CAATAAGACTGAACTGCTCGTGGGCTACGGGACGCTGTACGGCGACATGGCCTCGGCCCTCAACCCGCTAGGCGATCTCTACAAGACCCAGGTGTGGGCGTTGAGCGAGCACATGGGCGTGCCCCAGGCCATCATCAGCAAGCCGCCGACCGCCGACTTGTGGATGGGCCAGACCGATGAGGGCGAGCTTGGCTTCACCTATCGCGAGGTGGATGAGGTGCTGTTCCAGCTCGTGGACGAGCGCTATTCGGAAGCCGAGCTCATCGCGCGCGGCTACGACGCCGGCTTCGTGAACAAAGTGGCGCGGCTGGTGGCCAGCTCCCAGTTCAAACGGGCGCTGCCTATCATCGCCAAAGTGTCCGCGCGGACCATTTCGCGCGAGTTCCGTTACCCTCGGGACTGGGGCCGGTAATCTTCGTCTCCCTCTGGGAGAGGGCCGGGGTGAGGTCCCTATTGCATGACGAAGTCGGTGAACTCCACGTACAGGACCTTTAGCTGGCCGGCGAGCCGGCCATTGAAGTCCTTCATCAGCTGCCCGCGCAGCGCTTCCTTGCCCTCGGCAGTCGCCAGCTCTTGAGGCGTCTTCTGGCTGATGTCCGTGGTGAGCACGTCGTTAAACGCAGCTACGGCCGCCGGGTTGTCCGTCACGAAGGTGTCCTGAAGCTTCTTCAGCGCCTCGCCCTTGGCCTTTCCGAAGTCACCCTTGGGATCGGAAAACAGGACGTTCAGCGACAGCTTGGCATACTGGTAGCCGCTCTTCGCGTTGAGGTTGATGACCCTATCCTTAATCTGCAGCATCGGAAGGTTCTGCGTGTTGGGGAACACGCTCGGCTGCGCCACAGCAACCGCTGAGCCACCGCCGCATGCGGTGAGCAGGATGCTCAGCCCCAGGATTGGCGCAGCAAACCCTGACAGGCCGCCGCGAAGAAGCGTCTTCATGTCGCTGTCTTATAGCATGCAAACTTCCAACAGCAAGCGCCAAGTGGGAAATGCGTCTCAGGGATATCGGGGCGCGACAATGGTTCAAGATGCTGCTGTCTGAGCTGCTGCCCGGGGCTCCCGCGGTGGAAGTCGCTGGCCTGGCGTATGACTCGCGGCAGGTCCGGGTGGGCTGGGTGTTTGTGGCGATGCCTCGCGTGCCGGAGGAGAAGGCGCCGGGCGATCACCGCGATGGGCACGATTTCGTGGCGGTGGCGGCAGCGAGCGGAGCCGTGGCCGCGGTCGTCGAGCGGCTCGTAGAGGCGAACGTGCCGCAGGTGGTCGTGCCCAGCACCCGCCAGGCCCTGGCGGACCTCGCCGCGGCCTTCTACGGCTACCCGGCGTCGCACCTGCGGATGATCGGCGTCACCGGCACGGACGGCAAGACGACCACGGTCCAGCTGGTCAGCCAGATTCTGGAGGCAGCGGGGCGGTCAACCGGCTTCGCTACCACCACCGACTTCAAAGTGGGCCAGCGGCAGTGGGACAACCTCACCCGCCAGACGACGGTGGAGGCGCTGGAGATGCACCAGCTGCTGCGCCAGATGGTGGACGCCGGCTGCAGCCATGCCGTGCTGGAGGCGACTTCACAGGGCCTCGATCAGGAGCGGCTGCGCGGCTGCGCCTTCGACGTGGCCGCCGTCACCAACGTCACCAGCGATCACATGGACTGGCACAAGACGCGGGAGAACTATCTGGCCGCCAAGCGCCGGTTGTTCGAGCAGCTCAAGCCCTCAGGCA
>DATGVV010000175.1:0-13143 GCA_035299885.1 Chloroflexota bacterium
GCGGGCACGCCGATCGTGAACCTGATCGGCGAGCACGCCACCTGGCACGTCAACGCCGATCCGCCGCTGGCCAGCGACATCGAGGCGCTGGCGCGCACCGTCTCGCGCTGGATTCGAACAACGCGCACTGCCGGCGAGATCCGTCGCGACATGGGCGAGGCTATCGCCGCCGCCGTCGAGGGGCCGGGCATCGCTACCCTCATCCTGCCGTCGGATTGCCAGGCCGGAGAGGCGCTGCCAATGAGTAGGGCGGGCATCTTGCCCGCCCGCGCAGGCAGGCTGCCACCTGTGTCGGATGCCGCCAAAACCCTGCGCACAGCCAAGCGCGCCGGCCTGCTGCTGGGCGGATCGGGCCTCAACGAGCCGGGGCTGCTCGCCGCCGCCCGGGTGGCCGCCGCGACAGGCTGCCGGCTGCTATGCGAGCGCGTGCCGGCGCGCATCGAGCGCGGGGCGGGGCTGCCTGCGCCGGAACGGCTGCTGTATTTCCCGGAGCAGCTCCAAGCCCAGCTCGCCGACATCGAGATCCTGCTCTTGGCGGGCGCGCGAGAGCCGGTGGCCTTCTTCGGTTACCCGGGCACGCCCAGCCGCCCGCTCTCGGCCGAGCAGCGGGTCGAGGTGCTGGCCGCGCCGGGCGAGGACGCCGCCGGAGCGCTCGAGGCTCTCGCCGGCGAGCTGAGCGCGCCAGCCGGTGGCGCAGGCATCCTGCCCGGGCGGGCGGGCAACACGCCCGCCCCACTACCGGAGGGGCCGCTGACGCGCGATTCGCTGGCGGCCTGCCTGGCAGCGCTCGAACTCGAGAACGCGATCATCGTGGACGAATCGGTCACGCAGAATCGGGGCGGTTTCCTGCTGCCCGACGGCTGGCGCCGCCACAGCTACTTATCGGTGACTGGCGGCGCTATCGGCTTCGGCATGCCCTGCGCCACCGGCGCGGCGGTCGCCTGCCCCGATCGGCCGGTGTTGAACGTCCAAGCGGACGGCAGCGCGATGTACACCATCCAAGCGCTATGGACGCAAGCACGCGAGGGGCTGAACGTCACGACCGTGCTGTGCTCGAACCGCAGCTACGCCATTTTGCGCGGCGAGATGCGCCGCGCCGGCCAGGCCGACCCGGGGCTGGCTGCTGCTCAGCTGACAGACCTCGGACGCCCGGACATCGACTGGGTGGCCCTGGCCCGCGGCCTGGGCGTGCCCGGCTGCCGCGTGTCAACCGCGGAAGACTGCTTGACCGCGCTGCGCCAGGCTATTGCAGAGCCGGGCCCGTACCTCTTACAGGCCGATCTCTAGGACCGGCGCCGGTCAGCCCGAACCGCCCTTCGCGCTTTGGCCAGGGGCGCGCGGAGCGCGAACACGATCGCCACGCCCAGCCCAACGTAGCTGCCAGCCACCGCCGACATGATGGCCCAGCCGGGCACCACCTGGCCAATAGCCAGGTACAGCTTGTCGCCGCCCACGGCCAGCGTCTCGAACAGCTCTGTCATCATCCTCCGTTCATGCTAAGTGCCCAAAGCGGATTTGGCATCGGGCACAAAGCCAGAACTCTAGCAAGCGGGATTGTGCACTTTGCACGTGCAAGCGCGGTTTGACAAGGCTGCCCATTTGGCCTATGCTCAACCCTAAGCCGACTTTGTTGATAGACAAAGTCAACATTGGCCCATTAGTGGAGGTCAGCTCGTTTGGCAGTAGCCGTTCTGGAACTAGGCGCTCATGTCGCCGCGCCGCAGCACCTGGAGATGCTCGAGGCTGAGGCGATTTACATCATGCGAGAGACCGCGGCGCAGTTCGAGCGGCCGGTGCTGCTGTTCTCCGGCGGCAAGGATTCCGCAGTCTTGCTGCGGCTGGCTGAGAAGGCCTTCCGCCCCGCCCGCTTTCCATTTCCAGTGATGCACATCGATACCGGCCACAATTTCCCTGAGGCGCTCGAGTTCCGTGACCGGCGCATGGCCGAGATGGGCGAGCAGCTGATCGTGCGCTCCGTCCAGGATTCCATCGATCAGGGTCGGGCTTTCGAGGATCCAAGCAAGGCCAGCTCCCGCAACCGCCTGCAATCCATCACCCTGCTGGACGCCATCCGCGAGCTCGGCTTCGATGCCGCCATCGGCGGCGGCCGGCGCGATGAGGAGAAGGCGCGGGCCAAGGAGCGCATCTTCTCCTTCCGGGACGAGTTCGGGCAGTGGGACCCCAAGAACCAGCGGCCGGAGCTGTGGAACCTGTACAACGGCGCCCATCACAAAGGCGAGCACGTCCGTGTCTTCCCCCTGTCGAACTGGACCGAGCTTGACGTCTGGAGCTACGTTGCGCAGGAGGACCTCGATCTGCCCCCGATCTACTACGCCCATAGGCGCACCGTGTTCGAGCGCTCGGGCATGCTGATGGCCGTCTGCGAGCATCTACCGCTGCAGCCGGGCGAGGAGCCGTTCGAGGCTCAGGTCCGCTACCGCACGGTGGGCGATATGACCTGCACCGCGGCGGTGCGCTCTGATGCGCGCACAATCGAGGAGGTCATCGCCGAAGTGGCTACGTTCCGCATCGGCGAACGCGGGGCCACGCGCGTGGACGACAAGTTCTCCGACGCGGCCATGGAGGACCGGAAGAAGGAAGGCTACTTCTAGTCTTGCCAGTCGACATCGACTACATGGGCGGCCTGGTGGCCGCGACACCCTCACCTAGCCTCTCCCGGTCCTACGCGGACGGCGAATTGCGGGAGAGGAACAACTTGGGCGATTTGCTGCGCTTCTCGACTGCCGGATCGGTTGACGACGGCAAGAGCACGCTCATCGGCCGGCTGCTGTACGAGACCAAGCAGATCTTCGACGACCAGCTGGAAGCCATCGAACGCGCCAGCCGCCAGCAAGGCGCTGATTACTTGAACCTGGCGCTGCTGACTGATGGGCTGCGAGCTGAGCGGGAGCAGGGCATCACCATCGACGTGGCCTACCGCTACTTCGCCACGCCACGCCGCAAGTTCATCATCGCCGACACGCCGGGGCACGTGCAGTACACCCGCAACATGGTCACCGGCGCCTCGACCTCCGACCTGGCGCTCATCCTCGTAGATGCCCGCAACGGCGTGGTCGAGCAGACCCGCCGCCACGCGCTGCTAGCTGCCTTATTGGGCGTGCCGCGGCTGGTGCTGTGCGTGAACAAGATGGACCTGGCGGGCTACGCCGAGGATGTGTTTGACGACATCCGCTCGGACTTCGAGGTGTTTGCCGATGGTTTGGATGTGGACGTGACCTACATCCCGATCTCGGCTTTGCAGGGCGACAACGTTGTTGATTGGTCCGAGCGCATGCCGTGGTACACCGGCCGTCCGCTGCTGAACTTCCTGGAAGAGGTGCCGGCTGCGCCGCGTCACAGTCCGGACGCGCTGCGCTTCCCGGTGCAGTGGGTGGTCCGGCCCATCTCGCACGACCACCACGACTATCGCGGCTATGCCGGGCAGGTCGCTGCCGGCAGCGTCCGCCCGGGCGACGAGGTGCTGGTGCTGCCGGCCGGGCTGACTACCCGCGTGGAGTCGGTGGACACCTTCGACGGACCGCTTGCCGAGGCGTCCGCGCCGCTGAGCATCACGTTGCACCTGGCCGAAGACCTGGACGTGTCGCGCGGCGACATGATCTGCGGCGCCGCCGAGCCACCGCGGGCGACTGCCTCGATCGACGCCACGCTGTGCTGGCTCAGCCCGCAGCCGCTACGGCTCGATGCGCCCTATCTCGTCCAGCACACCACCCGCCGGGTGCGGGGCATCGTCAGCGCCCTGCATCATCGCCTCGATCCCAATACCCTGGACCGCGACGAGAGTGTGGCTACGCTGCGACTGAACGACATCGGGCACGTGTCGCTGCGAACGACCCAACCGCTGTTTGCCGACTCCTACCGCGACTGCCGCGCGACAGGCAGCTTCATCCTGATCGATCCAGCCACCAACAACACGGTGGCTGGCGGGATGATCCGGTGAGCCCGCCGGATCTGGCGGCGCTCAGCGAGCGCTTTGCCGGCGCGGCGCCTGAGGACGTCCTGGCCTGGGCCGGCCAGCAATATTCGCGCGATCTCTCGCTCGCCTGCAGCTTTGGCGGGCCCTCCGGCATGGTGCTGCTGGACATGGTGGCCCAGCTTGGCCTCGAACTCGAGGTGTTCTACCTCGACACCGAGCTGCTGTTCCCGGAGACGTATGCCCTGCGAGATGAGGTCGTGCGGCGCTACGGCATCACGCCCGTAGCCTACCGGTCGCGGCTGAGCCTCGATCAGCAAGCGGCGGAGCACGGTGACGAGCTGTGGCGGCGGGATCCGGACCGCTGCTGCTACCTGCGCAAGGTGGCGCCCAACGAGCAAGCGCTCAGGGGCAAGCGAGCCTGGATCAGTGGCATCCGCCGCGATCAAACCGACACGCGGGCGGTTCTGGACGTGGTGCAGTGGGACGAGACGTTTGGCCTGGTCAAAATCTGCCCCCTGGCCAACTGGACCGAGGAGCAGGTGTGGGACTACGTGCGCGAGCATGACGTCCCGGTGAATGAGCTGCACGCCAAGGGCTACCCCTCCATCGGCTGCATGCCTTGCACGCGGCCGGTGATGCCGGGCGAGTCCTTGCGGGCTGGTCGCTGGCCTGGTATGCCTAAGACGGAATGCGGCCTGCACCTGCCACCGCGCGTCCTGACCTCCGCTTGAGCAAGCCAGGCGTCACTGTCTGGATCACCGGTCTTTCAGGCGCGGGCAAAAGCACGATCGCCGGCCGCCTGGCAGACGTCCTGCGCCAGGCCGGCCGCGGGGTTGAGGTCCTCGACGGCGACGAGGTCCGGGCAACGCTGAACAGCGATCTGGGCTTCTCCAAAGAGGCTAGGGACGCCAACATCCGGCGCATCGGCTACGTGGCCCGGCTGCTGAGCCGCAACGGCGTGGCCGTGATTGTGGCCGCTATATCGCCCTACCGCGCCGTCCGCGACGAGGTTCGGGCCGCGATTGAGGCTGAGGGCTGCGCCTTCGTCGAGGTCTACGCTCGGTGCTCGATCGACGAGCTCGCGCGGCGCGACGTCAAGGGCCTGTACGGAAAGGCGCTGCGCGGCGAGATCCAGGGTTTCAGCGGCGTGTCCGACCCGTATGAGGAGCCGCTCGCCCCCGACCTGGTGTTCGACTCTGATAAGGAATCGGCCGAGGAGAGCCTCGCGCGCATTCTCGGGTACTTGAAGATCCCCTCTCCCGCTGGGAGAGGGCTAGGGTGAGGGTTTCAGAGCTCAAGGAGCAGCTGGCGCTCACCTGCCGCATGTCCGCCAACGAGGCGCTATTCGACTACAGCGGCCACGTCAGCGCTCGCCATCCCGACGGCGAGCTGGTGCTCATCCATCCGCACGGCACTCCCCGTTATGACGTCCGCGCCGAGGACATCCTGACTATCGATCTCGAGGGCAAGGTGGTGGACGGCGACGAGGTGCCGCCGACCGAGCTGTTCATCCACACACAGATTTACCGCGCCCGTCCGGACGTGCGGGCGGTGGTCCACGCCCATTCACGGATGGCGGTGGTTATGAGCGTTGCCGGCCTAAGCATCGTGCCGGTCACCAACAACGCGCTGATCCTGGGCGGCGACCCGATCCCGGTCTATCCCGATCCGCGGTTGGTGCGCAAGCCTGAGCAGGGCGATGCATTGGCGCGGGCGCTCGGAGCGGACCAGGCGTGCATCATGCGCCACCACGGCACGGCGGTGGTCGGCTCAAGCCTGATGGAGGCCTTCCTGGGCGCCTACGCGCTCGAGGAGAACGCGCTCCGCCAGCACCTCGCCATGCAGGTCGGCACACCCATTCCCTACACCGACGAAGAGCTGGCCGACATGGTTGGCAAGACCATGGGCGAGCGTCAATGGCGCAAGCTGTGGGATTACTTCGTCGCCCGCGCCCGCCGCGCTGGCCTTGCCTAGGCTATAGTGGCGGCCATGGCGGACGCGAGCATGCCCATGCTGCGCCTGGAGCACGTCAGCAAAACCTACCCCGGAGCTTCCAGCCCCGCTGTGGACGACCTCTCGCTGGAGGTGCGCGAGGGTGAGATCTTCACGCTGCTGGGGCCGAGCGGCTGCGGCAAGACGACGACGCTGCGCATCGTGGCGGGTTTGGAAGTTCCGGACGAGGCGGCCATCTTCTTCAAAGAACAGCCGGTAGTCATCACCACCAAGCGGCTGTTCGTGCCGCCGCACAAACGCAACGTCGGCATGGTTTTTCAGTCGTATGCTATCTGGCCGCACATGACGGTCGAGGAGAACGTGGCCTATCCGCTGAAGGTGCGCCACGTGCCGCGGCACGAGACGCGCGAGCGGGTACGGCGCGCCCTCGAGATGGTGGGCCTGGCCGGCCTGGAGAAGCGTCCGGCGCCGCTGCTCAGCGGTGGCCAGCAGCAGCGCGTGGCGCTGGCCAGAGCGTTGGTGTACGAGCCCAGTGTGCTGCTGCTCGACGAGCCGTTCAGCAACCTCGACTCCAAGCTGCGCGAGCAGATGCGCATCGAGGTCAAGCTTCTCCAGTCGCGCATCAAGGTCACCGTTCTGTTCGTGACCCATGACCAGGTGGAGGCATTGAGCCTGTCCGATCGGATCGGGGTGATGGACGCCGGACGGCTGCTGCAGGTTGGCCCGCCGCGCGAGCTGTACGAGCGGCCGGCCAACGATTTCGTGCGCGATTTCCTGGGCAAGACGCTGCTGCTCAGGGCGACGGTCCACAGCACCAGCTCCTCGGACGTGACGGCGGCGCTGGATGGCGCGTCAGAGTGCCTGGTGAGCGGGCAGTGCTTCGGCGAGCCGCCGCACACCGGCGCGCCGGTGTGGGTCGCCGTCCGGCCCGAGGACGCCGAGCTGTCCGCCAACGGCCAGGCCGGCGCGGTGGCCGGTACCATCGAGGCGGCGCTGTTCGCCGGCGACCGGACGGAGTTCCAGGTGAACATCGCCGGGCAGGGGTCGCTGCTGGTCTATGGCTCGCGCCGGGACCGTTACGAGGTTGGGCAGCAGGTCAGTCTGCGTATTCGTCCCGACACCGCCAGCTTGTGGCCCATGCAGGCCCAGGCGACGGCTACCGGCTGAAGGAGGTTAGATGGATTTTCGAGGCAAGAAAGTGATCGCCATCGGCGAGCGCGATGGCATCCAGGGCACCGTCATCAGCGACGTGGCCCAGCGTCTCGGCGCCGAGGTGGTATTCAGCATCACCCAGTGCTTCGTCTGAACGAGCGCTGGAGCCATGGATCTGGACGACCAGGCCAGCATCCAGCAGGTCGTCGACCGCGTCGGTAAAGACGACCTGGTGGTGCTGCTGGGCTCACCCAACCCGGAGTCGGCGGAGTTGTACGCCGCCACGGTAACGATGGGTGACCCGACCTACGCCGGTCCACTGGCTGGGATCCCGTTGGGACTCCCGGTGTATCACGTGCTCGAGCCCGAGGTGACGGAGGGGCTGCCGCCGGACGTCTACGCCGAGCAGCTCCAAATGGCTGCCCTCACGCTCGATGTTGAGGACATCACCGCCACGGTGCGGAAGATCCGCGAGAAGCTGATGTCATCCTGAGGCCGCTGGCCGAAGGATCTTCCCGTCAGCCCGAGCGAGAAGGTCCTTCGCTTCGCTCAGGATGACATCTCACGCCAGTACCCCTTCTTCGGTCAGCTGTGCGATGTCGCTCGCTGAGAGGCCAAGGAGCTCGCCGAAGACGTAGCCGTTGTGCTCGCCCAGCATGGGTGCGGGGCGGCGCGGTGGGTCGGGCGCGACCGACATGTGCAGCGGCAGGCTGGGGTAGCGCCACTTGCCGAGGGCTGGGTGATCGATCTCGTGGTAGAAGCCGGTGGCCTTCAGGTGCGGGTCCTCGAACACCTCGCGGAGGGCAATTACCGCCGCGGCCGGAACGCCCGCGGCCTGCAAGCGCTCCTGGACGCCGCGGTCGCCATGGAGCTTGGTCCAGGAGGTCAGCTGCTCGTCCAGCTCGGTGCGGTGGGCCAGCCGGCCGGCGGACGTCTGGAAGCGCGCGTCGGCCGCCCATTCCGGGTTGCCGATGGCCTGGCGCAGCCGCTGCCAGTCCTCGTCGCCGGTGACCTCGATGACGCACCAGGCATCCTCGCCCTGGCAGCGGTAGCAGCCGGCCGGCGCGTCCTGCTGCATGCGCCCGTCCTTGCTGGTCTGCACATAGCCGTTGACGAAGTAGTCCAGATAGGGCACGCCCAGCACAGCGCCCGCCGCCTCGAGCTGGGCCATGTCGATGTGCACGCCGCGGCCACTGCGCTGGCGATACAGAAGCGCGCTCAGCACGGCGAACACCGCATGCTGGGCGGCCACGTAGTCGACGAAGAAGCCGTGCGCCGAGCCCCACAGGCTGGCCAGCCCCGAGTACGAGTGGATGATCGAGCCGAACGAGATGTAGTCGCGGCGCGGGCCGGTCCGGCCAAAGCCCTGCATGTCGAGCATGATGACGTTCGGCCGCACCGCCGTCAGCTTGTCGTAGGTGAAGCCCCATTTCTGGAGTACCTGGAAGCTGAAGTTCTCGATCACCACGTCGCTTTTGGCGATCAACTTCAACATGAGATCGCGCGCCTTGTCGTGACTCAAATCGATGGTGATGCCCAGCTGGTTACGGTTGAAATAGCCGAAGCCTGGGGCTGTCGGCGCGCCGGTCGGCTCCATGACGCTGGCTACTCCCGCGGAGCTGGCGTGGCGGGTGTTGTCCCACCGGCGGCGGGACTCGACTTTGATCACTTCGGCGCCCAGGTCCGCCAGGTAGCGGCCCACCGTCGGCCCGGCAAAGGCTGTAGTAAACGCGACGACGCGCAGGCCGCGCAGCGGCATTCCCTCTTCCTGTGGGAGAGGGCGAGGGAGAAGGCCCTCTCCCCATCCCTCTCGCGCCGAAGCGTGAGAGGGAGCAGCGTGACGCAGACTCCAGCCGGCGTCGCTGAACTTGTAGGGTGCGCCAGGCATCTTCAAGCCGCCAGCCTCAACGAAGAAGCCGCGCGCCGCGGGCTGCGGGTCGTTGGCAAAGCGGTCAACGGTGTAAACAGGGCCGCAGGGGACGTGCAGACGCTGGCCTTGCTCGACGATGTCGGCTTGCGTGCGGTCCGCAAGGCGACGGATCATGAGCTCGTCCAGGAGCTCGTGGTGCTGGCCCCGGTACGGCCGGTCGTTCCACTGCTGGCCGGCGACCTCCGGCGGATTCCCCAGCAGCTGTTTGAGCCCTTCCCAATGGTTCGGCAGGTTCGTGAAGAAGGTCACCAGGCCGTCCTTGCACGGGTAGGCGCCCGAGGGAGCCAGCTGCGGGTTCGATGAGTGCGGGTGTCGCACGTCCTCGAACTGCTCGGGTGCGCGTGGGTTCACCTCGGAGGCCAGCACTTCATGGGCGGCGACGGTGATTTCCTGGCCGCGTCCGCTCAGGACGGCGCACAGGATGCCGCTGGCGGCGTCCACCGCCGTGAGGTCGAAGGCTACCTGGCCCGGAGCGGCTTCCGGCGGGCCCTCCGGCGGACCGATCGTTTTCATAATCCCGCTGAGGGCGAAGGCCACTTGCGGGGTCGAGCGGTAGGCGCTGTAGGGGCCACCGGCGCTGAAGCCGGTGATGGCCGCCACCACGATTTTGGGGTTCAGCTCACGCAGGCTCTGGTAGTTGAGAATGGGGATGCAGCTGTGCTGCGGGGTGTGAATGACGGCATGGGCATCGCGGACCAGCCCCCGAAAGACCTCCTGGCCTCCAGAGGAGGTGAGGTCCAGCGACAGGCTGCGTTTGTTGGTGTTGTAGTAGGCGAAGAACAGGCTGGTGTGCGGGCCGGGCTGGTCGTCCTTGAAGGGTCCGAAGCGCCGGCCCAGATCGCCTTCCGGCGGCTCGATCTTGATGACGTCGGCACCCATATCGGCCAGCAGCTTGCCGCAATACTGACCGTAGGGATGAGTGAGGTCGATGACCCGCAATCCGGCCAGAGCACTCTGCTCGATTGGCTCCATCAGCGGAATGCTACACCGCGCCACCTCGCCATTAGGCAGGAGGCCGCCGCAGTGTCATACTGAGATCGGAACTTTTTAGCGCCCCCGTTTTCGCTGGCCCTAGATGGAACCGAATTCCAATAAGGAGGGCCAGCTTTTGATTAGCTACGCCGATAAAACTCTGACCTGCCGCGATTGCGGCCAGCGGTTTGCGTTCACCGTGAGTGAGCAGCAGTTCTTCGCTGAAAAAGGTTTCGAGAACGATCCTTCGCGCTGCCCTGAGTGCCGTTCGGCACGAAAGGCTTCCGGAGGAGACAGCCGTGGGTCCTTTGGCCGTCGTGAGATGGTCGATGTTACCTGCGACGAGTGCGGAAAAGCGACTCAGGTCCCGTTCACCCCGACCGCGGGGCGACCGGTGTACTGCAGTGATTGCTTCTCGCGCCACCGTCCGCCTTCTCATTCGACCAGCTACCGCTAGTCGGCGAGAGACACGCAACAGCAGCCGTCCCCGAAAGGGGGCGGCTTCTTCGTTTCCTGATGCCTAGGTGGCGGCTGCTTGAGGCTGCCGGGGCGTCTTGTCGAACTCGCGGATGGCGGGCAGCACTTCAGTAGCGAACAGCTTCTGGCTGCGCATCACGACCTCGTTCGACATGTCGCCCGAGTGCATCATCATCAGCAGGTTGCCGACGCCGGTCTGATCGTACAGCTCGCGAATGCGCTTGATGACCTTGTCCGGCGTACCGATGACGGCGATACCGCGATCCTGGTAGTCCTCCCAGCTGAGCTTGACGGCACCGCCGGGTCCGGCGCTCTTGGTGCCCGCCGCCCAGCCCTTAGCGGTGGCGTCTACGGGTGAATGCCCCGGTGGGAACCAGAAGCCCCGCCGCTGGCGCATGCGCAGGTAGAACTCCAGCCCGCGGCCGTCCCGCTGGGCCTGCTCCTCCGACTCGCCAACGTACAGCAGCAGCAGATAGGCGAATCGGTCGGGCCCCGGCTCCAGCCTGCCGGCCTCGCGCGCCTTCTCACGGTAGCGGTCGAACAGCCGCGCGGTGACGTCCCACGGCGCCAGGAAGATGGCGTAGGTGTAGCCCATCGCCGCTGCCCAGTCGACCGTTTCCGTGGTGCCTACGCCGCTGACCCAAATGGGCGGGTGCGGCTGCTGATACGGCTGCGGCCAGATGTTGACATAACGATACTGGTAGTGTTTGCCTTCCCAGGCGAACGGCTCGGGGGTCGTCCATGACTTGACGATCAGGTCGTGCGCTTCCATGAAGCGCTCGCGGTTGAACGCCGGGTTGACGTTCGATGGGTGGACCTCGCCCGGCACGCCACGCAGGAAGCCGCACAGGATGCGGCCGCAACTGATCGAGTCCAGCAGAGCGATCTCCTCGGCTACGCGCAGCGGCTGCTCGCGGTTGGAGATGGCGTTGCCGAGGATGAGGATCTTGGCTTGCTTGGTGCGCCGCACCAGCGCCCCCGCGGTCACGCTAACCGCCGAATTCACACAGGTGATGGTCTGGTGGTGCTCGTTGAGGAACACGTGGTAGCCCAGCTGGTCGGCGTACTCGTGCTGGTCCAGCAAGTCGTTATACAGTCGGTGGCCCTTCTCGCGGTCATAGATGGCGTTGGGCAGGATCACCCGAGCGCCGCCCCGCTCGAAGTAGTCCTCCGGAATGTAGGGATAGGCCATCTCGGTGAAATGGAAGGCTTCCATCGATTTACTCCGCTAAGAAATCCGCCACGAGGCGGGCGAACTCGTCGGGCTGCTCGAGGTGCGGCAGGTGGGCGGCGCCGGGCACGATCTCCAGCCTAGCGCCCCCAATGCCGTGCGCGTAGGCCTCGCCGATGGCTCGGGGCACGACTCCGTCGTGCTCGCCCCAAATGACCAGCGCCGGGACGCTGGCCCGGTGCAGCCAGTGCGCCAGGCGAGGGCTGTGGAAGAACGGCTTCCAGCCGTACAGGGTGGCCGCTTCGCGGTTTTTCAGGATGGCGATCAGCTCTTCCTCGGAGGTGACGTCTTCGCCTGCCAGCTTCAGCCGGTCGCCAGTGGCTGGATCGTGCCAGGCCAGCGCCCGCAAGTCTTCGGGCTCGAGCACCAGCCAGTCGGCAATTGAACCGCCGGCCGGCCGCACCGGACCGCCGGGTGCCGGCAGGCCAACCGCGTCGGCCAGCACCAGCTTGCCCAAGCCGTGGGAGCAGCGCACCGCCATCTCGGCCGCCACCCAGCCACCGAAGGAGTGGCCCACCACGTGCGTTTTGCCGGCTCCGAGCCGATCGATCAGATCGAGGTAGAAGTTCGCCAAGTCGTCGAGCGACGTCATCCACTCGGGCCGTGAGGAGCCGCCGAAGCCGGGGTGTGACGGCGCCACGACGTGAAACCGCTGCGCCAGCCGGTCGTGGAAGTCATTCCAGCCGGGCATCTCCAGGAAGCCGTGCAGGACCAGCAGCGTGGGACCTCGGCCGGCCTCGAAGTACTCGAGGTCCACACCATCGAGCTGGAGGCGCTTGGCAGCGGTGGCAGTTGCGGTTGCCATGCCCTACTTACCGAGACCGCGTGCCCGGGCGTCGTAGACGAATGAGGCGTCGAGCAGCTTGCCGAGTTCGAAGCTGGCGGCTTTGTCGTTGGTCTTCTTCAGCTGCTCGATGGCGTCGGCGAACAGCTCGGGTTTGGGCTCGGGAACGGCGGGAAACACTTCCTGTGTGTAGTAATCGTACGTCAGGCTCATGGCCTGCTCGTCTTCCGACTTCATCCATTTTCGCATCTCGGCGACGGTGTAGGTCTTGTCCTGGCGAGCCTTGGCCAGGCTCTGGACCAGTGAGTCGACGTAGTGCTGGGTCACGCTCTTGTGGGCGCCGACCCAGCCGCGTTCGCCGATGGTCGCCTGGCCGGCGGCCGGCAGCTTCAGAGCGGCCAAATCCAGCAACCGGCGGAAGCCATCCCTCTCCAAAGTCAGGTTCTCGGGAAAGGAGGTGACCGCTGCCTGGATGGCGCCGTTGCGCAGCGCCGCCGCCCGGACCGGCGTGCTGCCAATCGACAGGATGCTCACGTCCTTTTCGGGATCCAGTCCGATCTTGCGCAGGCCCACGCGCGTGGCCAGGTCGCCCGAGTCGCCGAAGGCGCCCACGCCCAGCTTCCGGCCCTTCAGCTCGGCGGGCGTGGTGATGCTGGGGTTGGCTTCCAGCAAGTAGCTGTAGACCGGGATGATGGTCGTCAGCAGCGTCA
>DATGVV010000176.1:0-2031 GCA_035299885.1 Chloroflexota bacterium
TTTGCCGAGTTAGCGGCAGTGGATTCCACCCACGTCGGTCCGTGCGTGGATGACGAGCACTTTGATTCTGACCAGAATCAGGCCATCCAACACACAACTAACGGCCTCCTGGTTTGGGATAAGGCCAGCAACTTGGCCAAATTCACCAACGGACGCGAGACGCTGGTGTTGGGCCGCTACGGATTAGAAGCCCGCGCCAATGGCGAGAGGTTCTATTCGGAGCCGGACACCGAAGGACTGCCGAAGGTGCTGGATAATTCCATGGAAGTCACAGTCGATCAGAATGCGCCCGGCGCGGTCGTGACCGACTTCTCTTTGGCACAGTCCGTACCACTACATATTTGGCTGCAAGGAAGCGGCTTACTGGCCGACGAGCCGCTGTCCATAACCTGGACCTATACACCGTTCTACTGGATACAGTACTCGGACGCCACGAGCGCGACCGGCAGCGTGCGTGTCCGAAAGGATTTGCGGGCCTGTCCCGATCTACCACTGCCCCCGGTCGGCGTCGTTGCCGACAGCTCGGGAGGCTATGTGGCAACTCTCACGGAGCCTGGGATGATAATGGGCAGGTCGGGGCTTGCGAGTATCAGCGTCTTCGGACGCACGAGCGGCGCCAATTGGGCGGTTCGCATAGCACATGTTGCTCCCGAACAAGGCGACCACTTGCCGGCGAATTGTCCGCGGAATGACCCCGTTCAGATGGCCGTGTCCGAGCCTCCGACACCGCGACGCCTGTCGGCGGCCGATCGTTGCCATACGGGCCAGATCTCCTTGAGTGGCCCCCAGACCACCGGCGCTGCCGGCACAGAGTTCAGCTGGTTTTGGCTGAAGAACAAATCGAATAGCGCCTGCTGGCTCTATGGGTACGTGGGCGCCCAAATGTACGACAACCTGGGCCGTACGCTGGAGACGCGCGTCATCCGATCGGGCGACGATCTCCTGCCATCACCCAGCGCGTTCGTGTTGCTGCCCAACGAAACGGCAGGGTTCACCGTGTCCTGGGCCGGCAATCCTCGGGAAGGCCATGTGTGCCCATCTGCAACGTCGCTGCAAATAACACCGCCTGATGAATGGCAATCGCTGACCCTTCGAATTGTCGGCCCGGAACGCCTCGCCCCCTGCGGCGGGGAGCTGAAAGCCGGCGCCGTGCAACCGGCGTGAGACCGATGGCTCGCAACCCAATCTGTCCTGGCTCCAACCTTCAGGTAATGGGTGCACGCGTGTTCGCTACTATCGGCATTTCGCGTGTAGCAACTGTCGCTTACAGTTGCCATTCTCGCCGCTGCGTCGCCCGGCCCGATCTGAGCGGACACACCGTCACCGACTGGCCCGACTTCGAGTGTTCAGGTCATTGGTCAATTCGGCGGTCCGACTGGAGCGCTCGCCGTGAATGCCTGCCGCATTCGTTGGCCTCGGGCCCAGGATTGTGCCCCTCGACGTCACCAATCCGACCACTCCTGCCTTCCGCGGCCAGTCGTGGCCGCTGCTCGGCATTCCAAGTCGCATAAGAATCAGCGATCATTTCGCCTACGTCGCGGCTGGCAACCAGTTCGCCATCATGGAAATCGTCCCGTCCGGCCACAGCAGGCGTGCGCCCGATGCGCGGCTATTCTTGGGCCAAGCGCTCGAGGCAACTGGAAAGCGGATCGTGATGCTGGCCGTTTCGGAGCAGACGCCAAAACGCGCGCGTGGATTGTCATGGCGCATTTGGCGGCCCGAACGGCTTCAGGAGACATCGAATGGCAGAGAAGCTGAAGTTCCAATACGATGAGGAAGGAGACATCCTCCGCATCGCCAAGACAGATCCTATCCTGAGCAGCAATCCGAGGAGCTCGATGACGAGGTGGTAGTCCGTTTGAATCCCAACACTGGCGACATTGAGTCCCTCGAGGTGCTGTTCTTTTCGAAGCGCCTCACTGAGGCGAAGGTACTAGAGCTGCCGGTGACGGCTTCGCTGCGGCTCGCGGCTGGGTAGGCGCATGTCACTCGTGACGGGCGGGCAGGCGGTGGCCGATGCGCTGGCGGCGG
>DATGVV010000177.1:0-3234 GCA_035299885.1 Chloroflexota bacterium
GCCAAGAGCTACTTGGAGGCGCTGCGGGCGCAGTCCCACGAGTTTGCCAACAAGCTCCACACCATTGCCGGGTTAGTCGAGCTGGGCTGGCGCGACGAGGCTCTGGCGTTCATTAACCGGACCACGAACCATCACCAAACGCTTATCGAAGAAGTGCCGCGGCGGATCAAGGATCCTGCGCTGGCGGCCCTCTTGGTTGGCAAAGCCAGCATTGCGTTCGAGCGGGGCATCGACTTTGGCATTGCGCCGGATAGCAGCCTGGAGCCGATGCCAGAGCTCAGCGACGACCTCGTGACTATCGTGGGGAACCTCGTGGACAACGCCTTCGACGCCCTCGAGGGTCGGAGCGACGCCGTCGTGCAGCTCACCATCCAGGCGAATGAGAAAGGCATCCGCATCGACGTGCGAGACTCGGGGCCAGGCATTCCGCGCGGATCCCTCAAGCAGGTCTTCGAGGAGGGCTTCAGCACGAAGGACGGCGACGGCCGCAAGCGCGGCGTGGGCCTGGCATTGGTGCGACGCTCGGTGTTGCGTCGAGGTGGCGAGATCTCGGTTCGCAATGAGGGCGGGGCGGTGTTCACGGTGCGTCTGCCGGTGACCGCGCCGCCAGAGCCCGAGGCTGAGGCGCTGCTGCCCCTGGCCCGATAGGCATGATCCGCACGCTGGTGGTCGACGACGACTTCATGGTCGCCAAGGTCCACCAGGGCTTCATCGAACGAGTCCCAGGCTTTCAGGTGGTGGGCGTGGCGCATTCTGCCAAAGAGGCGCGGGAGGCGGTAGGGCAGCTGCATCCGGAACTGGCGATCTTGGACATCTACCTGCCGGACCGGTCCGGCCTGAGCTTGCTCCAGGAGCTCCGCCAGGAGCGCACCGAGCTGGACGTCATCATGGTTACCGCGGCCAAGGACGCGGCGTCGCTGCAGCAGGCGATGCAGTCGGGGGTACTCCATTACATAATCAAGCCGTTTGGATTTGAGCGCTTCAGACAAGCGCTCGAAAACTACCGTCGCTTCCGGCAGGAGCGGGGCCAGCTAACGAGCGCGGATCAAGCGGACGTGGATCGTCTTTACAAGCTGATGACGTCGGCGCCGGCGAGCGAGCTGCCCAAGGGACTAAACCGGCCAACGCTGGAGCTGGTTGTAGGGGCCCTGTCGCAGGCACCTCAGCCGGTCAGCGCCGCCGACGTGGCCGAGAAGATCGGCGTGAGCCGCGCGACGGCGCGACGCTACCTGGAGTATCTGGAGAAGCGCGGCCAAGCGGCGTTGGAGTTGCGGTACGGTTCGGCCGGTCGCCCCGAGCACCGCTACCGGCTACGCTGAGATAGGCTCTAGTAGCGCTCCCAGTGGGCGAATTCGGACATGGGCTTCCGGGGGCCACCGGGACGCTTGGGGAGAGCGCGGCGCGCTTCGCGGTCAATGTGGCCGATGGACACGACGATGTGGGCGTAGCGGTCCGGCGGGAGGCCAAGGAGCTGCTTGACGGCATTGGGGCCCTCCTCCTTGAGGGTGGCGAAGGCGGCGCCGAGGCCATGCGCCCGGGCGGCCAGCATCAAGCGCTCTCCGAGCCTGCCCTCGTCCATGCCCGGCCGCTCATGCGTGCTGCAGATGATGAAGGCGACGGCGCTGGTGGCTGCCGGTTTGGTGCCCCAACCGCCCAGCTTCTCCTTGACCTCAGGATCGCGCACGACGATGACCTCGGTGGGTTGGCTGTTGGCGCTGCTGCCGGACCAGTGGCCTACTTCGAGGATGTCATTGATAACGTTCTCCGAGACCGGCTCGGGTGTGTATTCACGGACCTGGCGTAAGCCGCGCAGGAACTGGAGCAAATCTTCGGCTGTTGCGCTCATGAGGCCGATGGTACGCCATCGTTGCTGAGCAGAATGCACAAGCTTGGCTCGCGAATTTCGTGAGTTCCCATGATTGATGCTGCTGATTTGCTTGGCAGGCTTTGGGTGTGGCCGCTGCCGTTCGGAAGACCATCGCGCTGGTCGCGCACGATAACAAGAAGCACGATCTGGTGGAGTGGGCGCACTTCAACCGCGACGTCCTGGCTGAGCATCAGCTGCTTGCCACCGCGACGAGCGGTGCAGTGCTCGAGCAGGAGCTGGGGCTAGCGGTTCGGCGCGTCCGGCCCGGGCCGCTCGGCGGGGACCAGCAGATCGGCGCCCTCATCACCGAGGGCGAGGTAGACATGGTGATCTTCTTCTGGGATCCGTTGGAGCCTCAGCCGCACGACACCGACGTGAAAGCCCTGCTACGCATCGCGGTGGTATGGAACATCCCGATTGCCTGCAACCGGGCGTCGGCCGATTTCATGATCTCCTCGCCGCTGATGGACTCGTACGAGCGGGCTTTGCCGGATTACGCGTAGAAGCGCCGGGATCGGCCGTGGGCCACGAACGAGGTCACCAGGAACAGCATCGCCAGCGGGACGAGCGCATATACCGCCATGCCGGCCGTTAGGCCGTGCGCGTCGGAGACGGCGCCGACCAGCGCCGGAAAGCCGATGCCGGCAAAGCTGATAGTCGAGACCACTGCCCCGGTTGTTCCCGCCTGGCCCGGCCTGAGGCCGAGGTAGGTGGCTTCTAGGACAGCATAGAAGGCGGCTCCGGCGAAACCGAACAGCGCTCCCGCGGGAGCCGCGATCCAGGCCATCGGCGCAAGAACCATTGCGCCCAAGGAGCCGGCCATCACGGAGGCGAACAGCGGCAGCAGGCGCCAGGTCGACAGCCGCCGTTTGAGCAACGGCACCGCCAGGTAGCCGCACAGGCCGGCCCCGACGATGAGCGAAATCATGGCTGTCGCCCCGGCGGGCGTCCACTCGCGCACACGCTCCAAGAAGGCATTGAGGAAGCCAAGCAATGGCTCGTCGAGCAGGCCGTGGAGACCATCAATCATCGTCAGCAGAAGGACGCGAGGATCGCTCAGCACCGACCACACCGCCGCGACCGGCGGCTCTGGTGGCTCAACCTTCTGCTCGGGAAAGCGCTGGCTCGCCAGCAAGGCCGCGTACAGCAGCATCATGCCGGCGCCGAACACGAACACAGCTCGCCACGAGAGTCCAAGTGCCAGCGCGCCGGCCAGCGTCAGCGGCCCCAACAGGTCGCCGACGGCGCCGTAAGCGTTCATCCTGCCCAGCGCAACCGGCAACTCGTCCGCGCAGAGGTCCACCAGCGCGACCTCGCAGCCGTTGAAGAACGCGTCGGTTGAGGCGCCCCACACAAATCCACCGGCG
>DATGVV010000178.1:0-5223 GCA_035299885.1 Chloroflexota bacterium
CCAGAGGGGGTGAGAGCCCCGTAGGGGAAGGTTTCGGTCTGCCGGCGGTGCGTGCGCGAGTACCACGGGACACGAGGAATCCAGTGGGAAGCTGGGGGGACCACCCTCCAAGGCTAAATACCCTTGACGACCGATAGTGAAGTGGCATGGTCCCACCCGTTCCCATCCCGAACACGGTCGTGAAACGTGCCAGCGCCGACGATACTTGGGGGGCAAACCCCTGGGAAAATAGGTCATCGCCAGGGCTGCCTTATTCCAAACGCCCTCACCCCTGAGGTGGGGCGTTTGCTTTCTACCTGTAGTCTGGCTACACCGAAATCTTGCCGTCCCGGTATATGGCCTTGAGCAGTTGGTCGTTGAAATACTCGGTGACGTCGCGTTTGGATTTGATCTGACCAGCTTGAATGAGGACATCCTGGGTCGCTGACCATGGCTCCGGCATCATCCAGCCGAGCCCGTTGTCGCGGGTAGAAGCGGTTATCGAGTTCTTCTGCTCGACAGCCAACATGTACTCCTGATGAGCCCGGTCCTCCTGAGCGGCGTATTTCATGACGATGTCGACGGCTTCGTTCCGATGGTCGAAGGCATAGCTGAGGCCCTTGAGGGTGGCTTTCAACCAGCGCTCATAAACCGGCCGCCTGGTCTTGAGCTGGCCGGTGTTAACCAGCCAGGTTTGGCCCAATAGGACTACGCCGTAGTCAGCAGGGTCTATGACGTTGACGTCGAACCCAAAGTGCGTCCTAACGATGTCGGGCTCGTTGGATAGGAACACGGGCAAAATATCCACGCTCTTCTCTGCTAGGACACGTGGGTCGTAGCCGATTGGCACCTCCGTGATCTTTGCGCGGTCTACTCCGAGCGTGTGTATCAGAGCCAGATAGTCGATTGCCACATCGGCGCCCTTGTAGCCAGCAGTCTTTCCCTCCCACTGTCTTGGTTCTTTGATGCCCGAACTGGCCAGGCTGGCGAACCCGTGGTCGCCGCGCTGCGTTATGGAGGCTATAGAGATCACCGGCGCCCCGGACTGAACGAGTCTGATGACGTCCTCGCCGACGCCCGTCGTGACGTCGACCTCGTCGGCAGCCAGCAGCTTGAAATTCTCTCCCGTCCGGGCCACGTGCTTGATTTCGACATCGAGGTTTTGCTCCTTGTAGAAGCTCTTCTCCTGGGCGACGTACGGGCCGACGAAGGACACATTGGCTTGCGCCTTGTAGCCGGCCAGGAACACTACCCTATCGGCCTTGCTGGGTGGTTTCGCCGATGTCGATCCGCAGGCTGCGAGCAGGAGGCAGGCAGCGGCAACGCTGCCGATCCCCAGCGGAGAGGGACCTTTCCGGAAACGAGACAGGAGGTCGTCCCCTTTGGACGTCAGAGGCTGGCGACCGCGGTGTAGGTTCGGCCTGTCCGCGAGCCGTATTTGCGGCGTAAGCGTGGCAGCACCTCGGCCGCGTACGCCTGGATGAAGCGCACTTGATCGTCGCCTGGCCCGTGGAACACCAGGTTGGTGAAGCCCAATTCGATGTATTTCTCGATTTCCTGGACGTGATAGTCCGGATCTGGTGACGTGATCCAGCGCTTGACCAGCGCGTCGTCAGTGATGTGCTTGGCCCGCTCCTCGAGCTCCCGCGGGTCGTACACGCCCACTTTCTCGTCCTGGCCCAACACGCTTGTGGGCCACTGGCGGTCATCCTCCACCGAGAACGACACTTTCATCTCAATCATTTTGTCCAGCCGTTTGGAGTTGCGGCCCGACTCTCGGCTACCTTTCTCGAACGCCGGCAGGATCGTGTCGGCGTACAGCTCCATCGGCTTGCCGCTGGTCGTGATCAGGCCGTTGGCCACGTGTCCGGCCAGCTCCGCCATCTTCTTGCCTGAAGCCGCCAGGTAAATCTGCACGCCTTCTGCCGGCAGGTCGTAGATTGTGGCGCCGCGGGTGTGATAGTACTGGCCGTCGAAGGTGACGAACTCCTCAGTCCACAGCCGCTGCATGAGCTGCAAGGCCTCCACCAGGCGCTCGTAGCGCTCCTTGTAGGGCGGCATCTCGGCGCCGGTTGCCGGAGTCTCATTGAGCGCCTCTCCGGTCCCGACGCCGAAGAACATTCGCCGTGGGTACATGACCGCGAGTGTGGCCATGGCTTGGGCAACTATTGCCGGGTGATATCGCAGCGTGGGGCAGACGACGCTAGTACCGATGCGGACGTGTTCGGTCCGCTCTCCCAGCGCGCCCAGCCAGGACCAGGCGAATGGCGAGTGGCCGCCGCTGTGCTCCCAGGGATGGAAGTGGTCGCTGACCAACACGCTGTCGAAGCCGCACTGCTCGGCAAACACACCGAACTCCAACAGCTGTCGCGGCCCGAACTGCTCAGCGGACGCCTTGTACCCAAGCTCCAACATGCGTCTAGCCTAGCGAGCCCCGGCCATCAATAGGGGAAATTCGGGGACACGCCGAACCCCGTAATGGGCTGCGCCCCTGGGCCCGCTATGGGTACGCTATAGACGTATGCGGGTTGGGGCGCATGTTTCTACACGGGGGCACGTTTGGGAGGCTATCGGGCGGGCGACCGACATCGGCGCCGAGTGCATCCAGGTATTCGTGAGCTATCCACAGCGCTGGATGGTTCCCCGCATTCCGGAAGAGGATGCGCAGGAGTTCCGCCATCTGGCCGCTCAGCACGACATCCGGCCGGCCTATCTGCACGCCATCTATCTCATCAACTTCGGCAGCCCCGACCCGGATTTGTACGAGAAGTCCATCCATGCTCTCGCGCAGTACCTCAACATCGCTGGCCAGCTCGGCGCCTTAGGCGTGATCGCGCACATGGGCAGCGCACTCTCGCGGCCCGTCAAAGAGGCCGAAGAAGCCGTGGCCCTGGGTCTGGAGGCGGCACTGCGCAAAGCCGATAACGAGGTGGCCATCGTGATCGAGAACAACGCCGGCAGCGGTAATTGCCTGGGCAGCACCTTCGATCAGATCGGCCGCTTCATCGACATGTGCGATGGCGACGAGCGCCTGCAGGTCTGCCTCGACACCGCCCACACGTTCGCCTCAGGCTACGACTACCCCAACGCAGAGCGTCGCGAGGCCATGTTCGAGGAGATCGAACACAGCTTCGGTTTGAGCCGCATCCGGGCCGTGCACGTCAACGACTCCAAGGCGCGCTTCGGCTCCGGCGTGGACCGCCACGAGAACCTGGGCGATGGCTTCATCGGCCTCCAAGGCCTGCAGGACATCCTGCTGCCGCTCGCCAAGAACGACTGCGACTTCATCCTGGAAGTGCCCGGTTACGAGGGCCACGGTCCCGACCGCGAGAACCTGGAGACGCTGCGCAAGCTGCTGGCGGGCGAGCCGGTCGAGGTCAGCCAACCAGCGCTCTTCGCCTGACGTCAGCTTGAGCCCTGAAGTCTGGCCCAGCCGGCCGGACGTGTATTTGATAGGCATCAGCGGCAACATAGCCACCGGCAAGTCCACGATTGACGCCATGCTGGCGGCCAAAGGCGCGCAGGTGCTGGATGCCGACGCCGTTACGCGCCATCTGCAGCGCAAGGACGAACCCGTCTGGCAGCGCATCGTGGAGCGCTTTGGCCGCGACATCCTGGGTCCTGATGGCGAGCTGGACCGAGCCAAGCTGGGGCAGCTTGTGTTTGCCGATCCCGTGGCGCTGCGCGACCTGGAGCTGATCGTCCACCCCGTGGTGCGGGACGAGGAGAAGCGCCGCATCGCCGAGGCTCAGCCCGGCAGCGTGCTGGCGATCGACGCTATCAAGCTGTTCGAGAGCGGCATGGCGGACGCCTGCAACACCGTTTGGGTGGTGACCGCTGCGCCGGAGCGGCAGCTCGAACGGCTGCAGCGACAGCGCGGGCTGGCGACTGAGGTCGCCTGGCAGCGCATCCGTGCCCAGCCTCCGCAAGAGGACAAAGTCCGCCGCGCCGGCGTGGTCATCCGCAACGATGGATCGCTGGACGAGACCCGGCGTCAGGTGGACGAGGCTTGGGAACGCACCGTCGGCGCTTGGCTGCGCTCCCGGTCGCTCAGCTAAGCCTGGGTCTCTTCTTCTACCGCCGGGACCATGTGCCGCTCCGCGCCATGGGGCTCGGCGGCAATGCTGTGGACCTCGTCGTAGTCCCAGCGCTGGACGACGAGGCGCAGCCCCGTGCGCTGGTTGTGGTCGATCTCGACCTCCATGAAGGTAGGCACGCAGATCACGTCCATGTGCTGGGGCGAGAGATAGCTGCGCGAAATAGCGATGGCCTTGATCGCCTGGTTGACCGCGCCGGCGCCGATGGCCTGGAGCTCGGCTCGGCCTTCCTCGCGGATGAGGCCAGCCACGGCCCCGGCGACCGCTGTTGGCTTAGATTGAGCTGCAACTTTGAGGACGGGCACGATTTTGCCTGCAGCCTGGCACGTCCCGCGCCGAGCTGCCCTCTCTTGTTATTTTGCGAACTCCACCGCTCGGGTCTCTCGCAGCACCATGACCTTGATCTGACCCGGGTAGGCGAGGTTCTCTTGTATCTGTTTAACGATATCGCGCGCCAACCGCGCGGCCGCTAAATCGTCAACCTCGTCGGGTCTGACAATAATGCGGACCTCGCGCCCTGCCTGGATGGCGAATGAGCGATCCACACCAGGGAAGCTGTTGGCGATGGTTTCCAACGCTTCCAGGCGCTTGGCATAGGTCTCCAGGTTCTCGCGCCGGGCACCCGGCCGGGCGGCCGAGATGGCATCGGCCGCGGCCACGATGAGCGCCTCCACGGTCTCCGGCTCCTCCTCGCCGTGGTGCGCCTTGATGGCATGCACCACCGCTTTGGACTCGCCCAGCCGCTTGGCGATTTCGCCGCCGATGATGGCATGGGGACCCTCAACCTCGTGCGAAACACCCTTGCCCACGTCGTGCAGGAAGCCCCCCCGGCGTGCGACGTTCACGTCGGCGCCAAGCTCGTGGGCCATGGTGGAGCACAGCGCCGCGATCTCGATGGAATGTCGCAGCACGTTCTGGCTGTAGCTGGTACGAAAATGGAGCCGGCCAATAGCCTTGGTCAGGTCCGGGCTGAGGCCATGGACCTTGGCCTCAAGCGCCGCTTTCTCGCCTTCTTCCCGCATGGTGTTGTCGACGTCCATACGCGCCTTGGCCACCAGCTCTTCGATGCGCGCTGGGTGGATGCGGCCGTCGACGACCAGCTTCGTCAGGGCCTGGCGGGCAATCTCGCGCCGCACCGGATCAAAGC